>NZ_JBOFLP010000043.1:0-10209 GCF_051657925.1 Chroococcidiopsis sp. | reverse complement strand
AACCTTTGAAAAGCCGCGTTTGCTGGTTCGGTATAGTCAACTACACCAGGCACGACAACGGCAGAAGTACAATCTTCTAATAAATAAACTTTCTTAGCCAGACTCGGATCGACTTGCTGAATTTCAGTTAATAAATCATCTACTGTCCAAGCAACACAATGGCTTTTAGCTTGACCTGCAATAATGACAGCATCAAATTCTAATAGTTGTTGAATTAAACGAGAATTCTTTTGAGCAATTGGTTTGCCGTCTGCGCTGTCAAGAACTTCAGGACGCAAAACTGAATAGTTTTCTGTTAATGGATTATTACCTTTAATTTCAAACTGAGTCTGACTATCGCGGGCAATACAATGGAAAAATACCGCTTCTTCTACCGCAGAAACTAAAGCATGACCGATGCCACCTAACATGGAATGATAAGACCAAACTGTGAGGGGATATTTGCCATGCTGACTCAGTTGATTGACGTAATGTAAAGCGTGTTTTTGGAGCGTACTGTAGTCTAATTTTAAACTATACACTACAGCAGGATTAACTTGCCAAACCCCTTGTTCGACATCTGTAGGCGTAATATTTGTTGCAGATGGGGTTGGATGTTCTCCATCTTGGTTAATCCAAAAGATTGGATGAAAAATCTGCATTGCTGTGTGAGTATCTAGTGTCGGTGCGATCGCGCTAATCGTCCCTAAATTGCGATAAATAAATTCACAGAGCCTTCGATTATCTTCTACTGCCCCAGTACCGGATTGCCCACCCACAAATAATTCAAAATCGGGAATGCAAAAAGTATTTTGTACGTCAATTAGTAGCAAACAAACTTGAGTTTTATCTGCTGATACTGATTTAATTTGATATTTTTTTGCCCACTCTCGCGCCGCTGCTGCCCGTTGTTGATAAGGGACGCGCCAGACTTCGCCAACTTTCTCTGGTACAAAATGAGGGGGAATTGGTAATTGGGTGGTAATCATGGGGTTTTGTTCTTTGGGCGAATAGAAGTTGGGCGAATAGAATTAGCTACCTACACAGACATTTAAACACGCATCGTCATGCGTGACTTGTATTATGGTATTATTTACCATTATTATAATCAATTACACCTTTGAGTGCTACAAAATTAGCATCTGCATAGCCCACAAAGAGATTAAACCCAGATCCAAATTTATTTGCGGATCTGGGTTCAAATTTTTTTCACTTGTAAATTATCCTCTACAAGTTTGCAATTGTGGGAGCTATACGGTTACTAAGAGCGATCGTTGGAACACAACACTAACTAGCACGGCGATCGGATTGTGGATTAATTGATGTGATATTTTGCAGATGATCTGCTGAATCTTGATGCCTATGTAAAACATGTTTGATAACTTTTTCTGTCTTGTACACCTCATCTTCGGCTTGAATCTTTTTCTTAGTGCTATGCGATAAATTAGTAAAAACTGCCAAGGCAACAGTTACCATAGATATTGCTGCACCATAGGATAGCAAATTGCTATCATTATGCACCACTGCCACAAGAAACTGAACGGCTATCACAGCTATTACTGACTTAATGAGTTTTTCTTTGAGGTCATCCAGATTGCGAATTGACAACCAACTTGGAAGTTTTAAACCACCAATAAATAGCTCGTACAAACCCAGACCACAAATCAAAATTACAGTAGCTAAGAGCATGATATCAACTATCTCAATAAAGCTAATAGCAGTTTTGAAAAGGGTGGCTTTGGGGACTTTTCCAACCGTGAGGGTTTTACTCAAAAGTTCAAGAATAACAAATAAGGTTTGTTTCGCGCTATAGATCATCAATACCAATGCCGCTAAGACATTAGATAATGCAGGCAGAAACATGATATATCTTGCAGAAGCTAGTAGCTGACGCATGAAGAAATCTCCTCGATCGTTTTATGAAAAATACAAAATTCTTGATTTTTCTCAGTCAAATGCAATTTGAAGTTCTACAGGTGTAATCAGTCCTAACTTGTAGTGCAACTGAAGCTAGTGACAAGTCTCAAAATCTCACAGCGCGATCCTGTATTCAAACGCTATCCGCGTGTGAAATAGCAGCTATGGAGTAGGGTGAGTGTATAAAACAGCAAATACGATCGCTCTAGGGGATTTATCAACCCCTAAAGTATTAGCTAATGAAGCATTTAAGCGAGTATAGCGATTGGCACAAAAATCAACTTGAAATTGCTATGAAATACCCCCTTTCTAGCTCTTGATGTCAGAAAAATTTCATCGACAGAGCCTCTATCCCCACTACCAAGTATCTAGATGTAAACAATCAAAGGTTCTTTACACTGGTTCAAGATTAAATCTAAGTAGGTGACAAACTTGGGGTAAAAAAGTGACGAGTTTGTCAGCGATAAAAAATTCGTTGATAGTCGTTCAACAGAGTCATCTACCTATAGAGGCGAGAACCAGCATCAGAAGGGTTACAGGTTCCCTACTCCAGCTACAGGATTGACAAAGAATTCACGGATTAAAATTTTTCGCTCTATCGTTCGATCCCTGCTTTAATTTTTGCTGACTCAGAGCGATCGCCCGATCGTAATAAACTACTAGAACGGCTAAACAACCGGAAATAGAGCGAAACAAAAAATTCTTTTAACGGAAATAGGATGTAAGTCAAAGGGTTGATTGTCACGATAATATTACGAACATCGCGCTGAGCTAGGGCAATAATTTGTTTCGCAACGCGATCGCTATTCATGACTCCAATTGGATTTAAATTACTTTTGAATGGACCTAAAATCAACTTGCGGATGACACAAGGAGCATCTAACCGCCGTAAAGTTATTAAATCTCCTAAAGTTCGTTTGGAAAGCTCGTATAAGGGGCTAACAGCAGGACTAACTTCGGCTTCCGATGTATTTACCCATACTTCTTTTGTGGCAATATCTTCGTTAGTACGAACTGTGGCGAGAAACATTTCCATCAGTCGCCAAGAGGAGAAAGTGTTAACCTCATAAGATTTGGCGATCGCATCTGGCGTTCTTTCGCCATGCACGTTGATGCCATGATTGAGGATTAAAATATCAACTTTTTCTAACAACTGGGATAATTCGGCTTCTTGCCCTACATGCCACGATACAGTTTTAACTGCTAGTGTTTTACCGTCAACGCTTAGCGTCACGGGTTCGGATTGAGAACTCAGGGCAATGACTTTTGCCCCTGCTTGGTGGAGGTGTAATAATAGCGATCGCCCCAGCGTTCCCGATGCACCAGTTACCGCGATCGTTTTTCCTTTCAGTGCCAATGCTGTACCCATAAGCTTATCCACCAAAGTAAAAGTACCGCAAAAATAGGCATCGTCATCATCAAAGTGATGTCGCCAGTGATAGGTACGATTTACAAACCAGCGTGCGGGAGGAGAAGTAAACGCACCAGGCATATGAGTTAAATCTGTAGCTTCCCTTGCCCATTCGCTACCACTACCACGGGCGATACAACTTACTAAAAACATCATTGTATAGGCAGTTCCCGCCAAGGCTGCCCACTGATAGGTGGGTGTTTGCCAGTAGCAGAGATACCACGCACCGAAGGAAAGTAGCAGCATGACTAAGCATTCCGGCAAGTCATTATGCCACTGTGCTTTGCAATAAATTTCGGCACTCGCAAAAGTCAAGTCTCGGCGAAAGACGCGATGATGCCAGACGTGCTGCCGATATAAAAATGGCACTCGATGCGATAAGACGTGATACGCATCCCGCACGAGTTCTACCCAGAGGACAGATCCGACTATCCATGCCGTGCATGTCACAGTGGCAGCGAAAACGGACATCATAAATCTTTCAAACTCCTCACACTTGAGACTACAGATCGTTTCGATTTTGCGACACCGATCCCCCAACCCCCCCTTAAAAAGAGGGGCAAAGATTCGCGATTGGCGCTTTCGATCCCCCAACCCCCTTTAAAAAGGAGGCAAAGATTCGCGAAACGGCGTTGGCGCTTGAAAGCGCTCATAGGATTAGTTTAGACCAATAGCTCCAGCTAGCTACAGGCAGGTGCGATATTAGATGCGGCTTTATTCATTCTGGATGTCTGGTGTCGGTGATGCAGACAGGGACAAATTCGGAATTGCTAAAGCCAATTGATAGATTTCCTGGCGCGATAGAGAAGTCGCCTTTGCCAACTGACGGCTAGCCTGCGATCGCGATACTCCCGCTAAAATCAATTTTTGCAATTCTGCCTGAATTTCTACTTCCGATAACTGGGGTTTCACCCATTCCATGCCTGCTACAACTAGGGTGTATTCTCCTTGTGGTTCTTTTTGTTGATAGTGGGCGATCGCTGCCTCAATCGTTCCCCGCCACAACTCTTCGTATAATTTTGTCAGTTCTCGCGCCAGCACAATTTGTCTTTCTCCCCCAAATACCGTAGCTAAATCTTGTAAAGTTTGACGCAAACGATGCGGAGCTTCGTATAAAATTATCGTGCGGGATTCTGTCTGCAAAAACTCTAGGCGATCGCGTCTGGGTTTGCCCTTAGCTGGCAAAAAACCCTCAAACACAAACCGATCCGTAGGTAAACCCGCCGCACTCAAAGCCGTAATTACAGCACTCGCACCAGGAATCGGGACAACGGTTATCTCTGCCTCGACGCAAGCTTGAACTAACTCATACCCAGGATCGGAGATCCCTGGCATTCCGGCATCTGTCACTAAAGCGATCGCTTTACCTGTTTGTAACTGAGCGATAATTTCGGGAATGCGGCTGTTACGGTTGTGTTCGTGATAACTCAGTTGTGGTGTTTTAATTTGAAAATGGTGCAATAATTTCCCCGTATGGCGAGTATCCTCCGCCGCGATCGCATCTACCGACTGCAAGATCCGCACGGCACGAAAGCTGATATCTTCTAAATTACCGATTGGCGTTCCAACTACGTATAGCGTCCCTGGTTTTGGTTCAGTCACGATCTGAGTCTATTTACAGCTCTATTTATTTTTTGCCTTTCTTACAGCCGTTTAAAGATATTTAACTAAAATTCTAACAGCCAGCAAATTTTTTCTAAAATTGACTCAGAAAGTTGTACGGTACGGTCTTGAAAATCAATTTGCTCGGATGCCAAAACAGCGATCGCGTGTAGAAAGTCGATCGCACTACAGCATCAGTATTTCTATAAGGCGCAAGGAATCTAAATCAGTCAACAGCGGCAGAGGATAGCATCTATCTCTTTAGATAGATTTTTGCTAGGAGGACGTTATGAACACTATTGTTCAACGGCGACCGGGATTAGAAATTGCTAAAGTATGGAATCGATTTTGCGAGTGGGTCACAAGTACTGACAATCGAATTTACATTGGTTGGTTTGGCGTACTGATGATTCCCACCTTACTGACAGCTAGCATTTGTTTTATGCTTGCTTTTGCGATCGCCCCATCTGTGGATTTAGATGGGATCAGAGAGCCTGTTATCGGTTCGCTGATGGGTGGAAATAACTTAATTACAGCCGCAGTCATACCAACTTCAGCGGCGATCGCGCTGCATTTTTACCCGATCTGGGAAGCCGCATCTATGGATGAATGGCTTTATAACGGCGGTCCCTACCAACTGATCGTACTCCACTTTCTCATCGGCATATGGTGTTACTTGGGACGACTGTGGGAAGTAAGCTATCGCTTGGGTATGCGTCCTTGGACTGCTGTAGCTTTCTCTGCGCCAGCTGCCGCCGCCACAGCAGTATTGCTGGTCTATCCCATCGGTCAGGGTAGCTTTGCCGATGGACTTCCTTTGGGAATTGCTGGCACGTTCAATTTTATGTTGGCAGTCCAAGCAGACCACAACATTCTCATGCATCCTTTCCACATGTTAGGGGTAGCGGGAGTTTTTGGTGGCACGCTTTTGAGTGCTTTGCACGGTTCTCTCGTAACTTCTACCCTCATCCGCCAAACTTACGAGCATGAATCTGTCAATGCGGGATATAAATTAGGTCAGTCGCAAATGACTTATCACTACTTGGCAGGACACTATGGTTTTCTAGGACGGCTTTTAGTTCCTTGGTTTGCTAGTAGAAATCATCGTGCCTTTCACTTTCTCCTAGCTGCCTTACCTACAATAGGAATCTGGTTTGCCACTGCGGGAATTTGTAGCGTAGCGTTCAATTTAAATGGCTTTAACTTCAACCACTCGATTCTCGACAGTAGCGGTCGAGTTATCGGGACAGAAGCAGATCTGTTGAACCGTGCCAACTTGGGAATTCAGGCGATGCACGCAGTTAATACCCACCATTTTCCTAATATCATAGCTGGAGGTGGAATACAGCCCGTAAACATTGCGTCTATTCTATGAATGCCAATTTAGAAACCAAAGACCAACAACATCCTTTGTACAGACGCGATCGCGCGATCGTCGATCGCCTGCAAACCGATCCCGTCAGCGATTACAATTTGGCAGAACTAGCACGACTGCGAATTCGTTATCGCGGCTTCCCTGGAGCTAGAGACATCCAATCAGACCTAGACGCAGTCATGCAGAGATGGAATTTAACGGAAGATACTTTATACGAAAAAACCCGTCAAATTCATGCTACTAGCTCCATCTACCAAAATGCAGTTAGAGACGAAGAAGATTGGAGCTGATTAGCCTTGACTTTACTTGTCCTGTTTTACGCTTTCCTTGAGTTTCAGCAACCATTGGGGAGTCTCTGAACGAGGGACGAGGAGCGTTAGCGAAGCGGAACGAAGTCCAGCGTGAGGAGCGAGGGCAAAACTTCCTTGTCCCCCTTGTCCTCCTTGTCCCCCTTGTCCCCCTTGTCCCCCAACGACTGCCGACTCCCTCACGCTATCGAGCGTATTAGCGACTTGAACTTGCTGTTCTACCTGCTGTGTAGAAGAGACTAAACCACTCAAGCCTTCGATCAGTTGGCGAATGCTGTCCCGAAATGAAGGATCTCCCGTGAGTTCGTCCAAGTCGGAGGTAATTTTCTGGGCGTTTTGAAATGTTACCCGCGCAGAATCTAAGGTTTGTTGTAGTGCCAAGACATTACTAGGACTATTTAGCGCTTTAGAAGCATCGCGTAAATTAGTTGAAGCTTCAGCAGCATTGGCTGTGAGAGTTTCTAAATTTTCTATAAGCTGTCCTTGGGTCACGCGGTTAACGGTGGGTGTGAGAGTTTCGACGCTAGAACGGAGTTGTTTGCTTGTTTGGGTGAGATTGTCTAAAGTAGCGACCAGGGAAGTGCGATTTTCAGTGACGAGACGATTGAGATTAGCAATTAAATCGTTTGCTTGTTCTGCTGTCAATCGAACTCGATCGGCTGTGGCTCCAAATTGACTGGCGGTTTTATTTGTCGTGGCTGTAATTCGATCGGCTGTGATTGAAAGGTTATTCAACTGCTGTCGTGTCGTTTTGGTTAATGTCGTGAGTTCGCGAGTCAGTCGAGACACATCGGCGGCAACAATTGAAGTGTTTTCGATCGCCGCATTAATATTTTTATAGAGTTCTTCATTGCTGTAGACGCTAGCAAAGCGGGTAGTAAAGCGAATTAATTCGTCAGTGCTAACGCCAATTTCACCAGTGAGACGGGAACCGTTGCAGACAATCAAAGCGCGATCGCATTTAGGATCGAGCGCTCTAGCGGTAACTTGTTCTGTTGGGACTTCTCTTTGAGGTGTAATATCGACGCTCACTTCACCCAAAAATCCCGACTGGTTTGCTTCGATAATTGCATCGCGAGCAATCACAACATTGGCTGGAGAAACCTCTACAGTCACTTCTACGCCATTAACTCGCGGACGAATACTGGCAATCCTACCGACTGTTACGCCTCGATATCTTACCGCTGCTCCTTCTAGTAAACCGTTGACTCTAGGGAATTCAACTTTAAAGCTGTAGCTTCTCTCACCTACAGTTAAGCCTCTAATCCATAGGAAGACGGCAATAAATATTCCCATTCCTAGCAATAACAATAAACCCACCGAACCTTCTCTAACTGCACGCGATCGCATCGTTTTCTCCTCGATTCACTGATTCAGGCGCATTGTATTGCACCCCTGCTAACCAATTACCTGAATTGGTCCTTCGACTTTGCCACTGAAAAACTGTCGCACCATTGGATGATCTGTCTTGTTGATATCGTCCACCGTTCCCTCCCACTGAAATTTACCTTGATAGAGAAAGATAATGCGATCGGCTGTACGGCGGATGGTACTGTCTTGATGGGTGACGATCGCGTAGGTGTTACAAACTCCTGCCAAGCATTGCAACTGACGAATCAAGTCTTCAATCACAGTCGAAGCAATTGGATCGAGTCCCGCCGTCGGTTCGTCATAAAGTAAAACTTCCGATCGATCTTTGAGGTTGTCGGGGTTAGAAATAATCGCGCGGGCAAAACTCACCCGCTTGCGCATCCCTCCCGATAACTCTGCCGGATAGCGATCGCCGATCCCTGGTAAACCCACCATATCCAAGCTGTGGTTTACCAAGTCTCGAATTCGCTGGCGCGACAATTGACTGTGTTGGTACAAGAAAAAGCCGACATTTTCTTCTACCGTCAGCGAGTCAAATAAAGCCGCTTGTTGAAACACCATCCCAATCCCGATTGGGTCTGCTTTATCTTCAATTAAGCCTTCTCGCATCTGTCCTTTGACGTAAATTTCTCCCTCATCAGGAGTCAATAATCCTGCTAACAACCGGAGAATTGTCGATTTTCCCGTACCGGAAGGACCAATGATGGCTAAAGCTTCTCCCTTATAGATCGTCAGATCGACTCGATCTAAAACCAGGTTGCTACCAAATGATTTACTTACACCCTTGAGTTCGATTATTGGCTCAGCCATCAGCAGATTGTGAAGTTATAGCGGCTAGTTTCACTGTTCGGTTGTATTTCCACAGTTTAGTCCATTACCTTACTCGCAGCAGTCTTAGAATTTGGCGATTCTTCGATCTATTTTGGCTTATTTTCATTAAACCCTTTATGACAATCCAAGTGTATCCGCCTATTTGTCTGGGCGAGCGCGGTCTTTGTGATAATGTTTTGCAACTCAAGCAGCAGGAGAGCTTTGCCTCACCTTAATTTGTTAAATTTTGTTAATAAGATTCTCAGCATCCTAAGCAAATTTATTTATTCTTTAATATTTTCTAGAATACTCTTCGCTTGTTCTAATAAAAATGCACTTCGCTTTAGTGCAAAAATAATTCCACGTTGTATTCCCCATTTTGTAGTAAAGTTATTGGTTTGATTAACTAGGAGTATAAACCCTGGTACTCCTACAACTGCACCAAAAAACAGAGTACCGCCAAAAGCTTTTATAAAGTCACCTAGCACTGGAAATACTAGAAGAACGGAAAATAGAGATAAGATTGGCAACGATGAAATATAAACTTCGTCTTGTGCTTGTCTTTCGTCTATCAACTCTTTTATTTCTGCTAAAACGAAATCTAAAGTTGAAATATGAGCGACCGAGCATAATTCATGAATCACTACTAAATCTATTTTAGCTTTCCGCTTATTTCTTTTCAAGAATCTGTGAACTAGTTCCGATTTATTGTCTCTCTGTGTTTTTCGTTTGAAGCCCCTACATAATTTAAAAAGCCAAAGAGAAGTCCACGCTACCAACCAAATCAACACATACCATGCTTTGTTTGGTTCGTTGATAAATATGTTGTAATAGCTAAATCCTCGTCCTACTAGTAGTAAAATAAAAAGAATTATAAAAGCTACTTTTTCCCAACGGGTTTCACCTACTATTAATTTCCATGTACTACAGACTAAAGTATTGATGAATTTCCATAACTGTTTGCGAAATTTAATATTTCTTTGAGTTCGCTTTGCGTGTAAGACATCAAATAATATCTCGTAGCGACTGATTAGTAAGTCATATACACTAGGAGTCTCTCGCCTAATTCTATCTAGCGTGTCTTCTAGGTTTTGATTTACCATAATCTCAGTCCTACAAAAGTCAAGATTCACAAAACTAGATGCTGCTAAAATAAAGTTTTTGCAAGGGTGCTTATCTTAGCGATGAAAATATATTGCAAAAATGCTTTATCTACCTAGTTAATGAAATCAGAATTAGTTTTTATTTGCTCTATGGATAATAGAGACAATTGAAAATAGTTAACCGCTATAGTATATCGAAGTAATACAGGTTAACAAATGAGCGATCGCAATGTAGATGTCATTGTCATTGGTAGCGGCATTGGTGGCTTGACTGCCGCTGCTTTATTATCTCGTTATGGCAAAAGAGTTACAGTCTGTGAAAGTCATACCATA
>NZ_JBOFLP010000042.1:0-3915 GCF_051657925.1 Chroococcidiopsis sp. | reverse complement strand
ACTCGAACCATCAGCAGTAATTTTATTGCGAAAGGTAGTAGAAGGGCGGATAAATTTCCCTTGGTTATCTTCTTGTTCCCGTTCGGAAATCCATTTACCGTCAGCTAGAATACCTAAACCCATCGATCGCACCTCTTGCGAATTTGTACTTGTGAGTTTCTAAGTTCGCTCTTCATACATGCTAAACCAAGAAAGCAAAGTCAAAAATCAAAAGGCAAAAATCAAAAGTCTTCTTTTTTTTCAATAACTATCAAGGCATAAAAACGCATCTATCTTATGGTATAAACATTGAGATTGAAATGAAGCAAAGTAGAAATTCAAGTGTAGGGTGGGCAATCCCCACCTAAGTATTCAAATTGCGATCGCCATTCACTTTCTAACCAAATTAGGAGTTGATTTTCACTTTCACTCAGAAGCAGGATGTCCTAAAATGTAACAAAAAGTAAATTTAGCTGCATCAGCAACCACTGATAACCGATCGCTGACAGCTGTACGGGCGGGTTTAGCAAATAGATTAACCGCCTCAGCAAGTAAATCTGCTATCAAATCTCGCCCCTACGATAACTGATAACTGATAACTGATAACTGATAAATCTATGAGCGATCGCATATTTGTTGCAGCTACTTTCATTGTTTTTCTAGCTCTGATTATTGGTGTTGGCATCTATTCGTCAACTCACAAGAAAAATACAACATCTGACTACATCCTCGCCAGTCGCGGGGTAAGTCCTTGGCTGACGGCGCTTTCCGCAATGTCTACGGGTCAGAGTGGTTTGTTATTTCTCGGTCAAGTTGGCTTTGCCTACACAGCCGGAATTTCTGCTATTTGGTTAGTTATTGGTTGGGCAATAGGAGACTATCTCGCTTGGTTTTTATTTTTCAAACGTTTGAGAAAAAGATCTGAAGAAACAGCATCGGATACTGTTTCTGATTTCTTAGCGCAAAACACTTCCGGCGCTCGTTGGATCTCGAGTGTCTCAGGCATAATTATTGTGGCTTTTCTCGGTGCGTATGCAGCATCGCAACTCGTAGCAGGTAGCAAAGCACTGAATGTCGTCTTCGGCTGGGATTATCGTCTAGGAATTATTCTCGGAGCAGTAATAGTTGTTATCTACTGTTTTTCTGGGGGTGTGCGTGCGGAGATTTGGACGGATGCAGTCCAAGGGATAATTATGATTGGTTCGTTGCTGCTACTACTATCCGTAGCAATTACCGACTGTGGTGGATTTGGGCAACTTTGGACAAGATTGGGCGCGATTGATGCAAAGCTAATTAATTTGAGTCCATCTAATCTACCATTGGGCTTTTTGCCCTTTTTTATTGGTTGGATTGTGGCTGGATTTGGTGTAGTCGGTCAACCGCATATCTTAGTCCGAGCGATGGCAATTGACTCGCCCGATAATGTCAATAGGGCGCTGAATATCAAAACTCTTGCTAGTTTAACCACATCTTTTTCTTCCATTACCATCGGCTTAGCAGCACGGGTGTTGTTACCCGACTTGATATCAGGTGGCGATCCTGAGTTAGCATTGCCGTATTTAGCAGAAGAATTGCTACCCGCAGGCTTTGTCGGACTGATGCTAGCCGGAGTCTTTGCTGCTACTATGTCTACTGCGGATTCTCAAATTCTGTGCTGTTCGGCGGCGTTGACTCAAGACATCGCGCCTCAATTTGCTAATTCCTATCGAATTGTCAAGTTAGGCACTTTAACTGTCACCGCGATCGTTTTGAGTATTGCTTTAGTAGGCGATGATAATGTGTTTCTCTTAATTACATTTTCTTGGTCGGCTTTAGCTTCGGGTTTAGGTCCACTGTTATTATTGCGAGTTGGACAATTGCCCGTCAGTACGCCTGTAGCACTATTAATGATGGCTGTCGGAATTATCACCGCTATTAGTTGGAACCTGGTATTTAAGTTATCTTCTGTAGTTTACGAAGTCCTACCAGGGATGATTGCAGGTAGCTTAGTCTATGTCATAGCGCGATTGCTGGCTTCTAAGTCTAGATCTCACCAGCATAGATGACGAGAGAATTAGGCTTCGTTGAGGATCTTGGGAACTTTGAAAAATTCCCCATCCTGTTCTGGGGCGCTTTCGAGAATAGCATCGCGATCGCCATATGGTTCTAGTTTATCCGCACGGGTGATATTACTAGCATCAATTGCCCTCATGGTTGGAGGTACATCAGTTACGTCAAGTTCGCTCAACTGCTCGAAATAATCTAGAATGCTACTCAATTGAGTGGTAAATTGTTCCTCCTCTTCGGGAGTGAGTGCTAAGCGTGCGAGATGGGCAACTTTATGAACTTGTTCTTTGTCGAGCATGGATGGTAATTGGTATAGCAGGGAGTAGGGAGCGGGGAGCAGGGAGCGTACGAGCAGTTAATTCTCTACTTACGACTTAGCCATTCCCATTAAAAGTAAATATCTTTTGATAAACGTCCGGTGGTTTTGAGCCAGTTTTGTGCTTCGAGATAGTTGTTGGGATCTATTTGGATAGCGCGTTTCCAGTAGTCAGCAGCGAGATCGAATAAACTATCGGCGCGATCGCTATCTCCGTCTTCTTTGGCTTTTTCCCCTTGGAAGTGATAGATGACAGCCATGTTATTCAAGGCTTGCGTCATGTTGGGGTAACATTCGAGTGCTTTTTCGTAATACTCCAAAGCTATCTCGTGTTCGCCATTATTTGTATAAATCAATCCCATGTTGTAGAGAACGTAGCTGCGATCGTAGGGATCTTCTTCTAGTTCCAAAGCCTGTCTGTAGTTGTCTAAAGCTTCGGCATACTCTCCAGCCCCCTGAGCAGACATACCATCGCGGTAATAGACAAAAGCTTCTTTAGCTTTTTTATTGGTAGGCAGAATCTTCAGAATGATATCTGCCATGACGGTAAATGTTTTATCTACAAAGTTGTCATTACGCTGGCTTCTTGGCATATCGAGTCCGAGCTACCGTTTGGTGTATCGCTTTTGCGATCTATCTTAACGTGAGTGCGACAATTTAAAACAGGACGAGACGCCACCGATCTTCAACTCAGTCGCACTCAGCTAGATGGTTGAGAGGATGTCCGATTTCTATCTACCTTATTGCAACAAAACAGCAAAAAATTTTCTTTGATTCCACAACATTGATAAACCGCTAATAGTTATCAGTACAGTTACAAACTTGTGAAACTGCTCGTCACTCATTTTCTGTAAAATTTGCTGTCCTACCCAGTTCGCCGGAATTGCTGCCATTCCAATGACTAATCCATACCAGAGATACGATTTGGTAAATGCTCCCAAGCTAGCATAGGTACACATCTTAGCTATATGTACTACTAAAACGTGGGCGGATTTCGTGCCGATCATTTTTTCTTTAAATAAACCGTAATTTAAATACAATGGATTTAAGATTGGACCAATACTGCCGAGCAAGCCAGAGAGAAAAGCGTGAATAAAGCCGGCAGGCAAGAAAACCCAACCCGAGACTTGAAAAGTTGGTTTTTTCTCGCCTACAAACAAACTAAAAGCAGAACTCACTAAAAATAGCCCTAGCAGAGTTTGTATCCACTCTAGATGGGTTTGAGTAAACGCGATCGCACCCAAAATCGCCCCCGACACTGCACCAGGCAAATACCACCAAGTTAGCCGCCAATCTATATCTCGCCAAAAAACAAAAACCCGCTGCAAATTCCCCAATAACATTCCTGTGGTCACGACTGGCGGAATAGCTGGCGTTTCTAGCAGGAAGTTTACCATCGGAATAATAATAAACGGACTTCCCCCACCAGCTAAGCTACTAATAACCCAAGCAATAAAGCTCGACCCTGCTAAGAGGAAAACCGTCATAGAGGCGATCGCCTTTAATAAATCTTTATAAGCTTAAGTATTAACTTTAACTTTTTACTTGCATCCGTTGCTACTAGGATTTGCACT
>NZ_JBOFLP010000041.1:0-4379 GCF_051657925.1 Chroococcidiopsis sp. | reverse complement strand
ATTCTGATGCGGGCGTGTTGTGCATCAGGGGATCGCCTTTGGGCGCTTTGTGGTGGGTCACGTAAGTGCTGCTGTTGCCTCAACCTCAACCAGTGTTTCTGGAGAGGCGAGTGAGGCAACACCGATGCCAGTAAGAGCTGGGCGCGACTCTCCCAGATATTGCACGAGAATCGGTGCGATATCCCCCATGAATTCTCCAAGTTCACCACGAACGTAGATGCGAAGGCTAAGCAGATTCTCTATGGAGCTTCCCGATGCATCTAGAACGACCGTTAGGTTAGTCAGCGCCTTCTTTAGTTGCCCCTCGACGGTATGGTATGAAACTTGGTGGTTCATGTCCCAGTCAACTTGACCAGAAATGTAAACGGTGCCCGTTGCGGTATCGACAACAGCGTGGGACAATCCGTGCGGTCTGCCATCATAGCGTTGTGGCGGATTAACGAGCTGTTTTCTCATTGTGTCTAAATCCTTTTTTCCTACCTATCTGGAGTGTAGCCAGTTCTAATGCTCGACTTCTTTCAGATTCTTATGACGCATTATCAGATTCTTATGATGAAGCAGTGACAACTTTGAAAGATAGGCGTTCTAGTTTTGAGCGTTAGATTGCGATCGCGATCTTTATTGAATTGTTTAATACCTTGAAGTTGGGCAAACGATATACTTTGTCATATAGCTGAATGACACTCATCGGGAGATTGAATGATTACCCTACCTGGAGTTGCCATCCACAGCAAAATCTATGAAAGTTCAGCCTCTCTGGTGTATCGGGGGATTAGAGAGCAGGATAATTGTGCAGTTGTCGCTAAAGTCCTCAAGCAAGATTATCCCTCTGCTGGGGAATTAACTCGCTACAGGCAGGAATATGAAATAACCCGTTCCCTCAAGATCTCAGGTGTAGTTAAGGCATACAGCCAACAGGACTATCAACGCACGCTCGTCATCCTTCTAGAAGACTTTGGCGGAGAGTCTTTAGAACGCTTGCGGCAGCAGCAATCGGACTTCTACCCGATGCACTTATCGAATTTTCTTAGGCTGGCGATCGCCATTACTGACATTCTAGGCAAAATCCATGCCGCTAATGTGATTCATAAAGATATCAATCCAAGCAACATCGTCCTGAATCCGAATACTGGCGTTGTCAAAATTATTGATTTTGGGATTGCTACCCGATTCAGCCGCACTAATCCAACGTTTAAAAGTCTCCATCTTCTGGAAGGAACCCTTGCTTATCTGTCGCCAGAGCAAACCGGACGCATGAACCGGATGCTCGACTATCGCACCGATTTTTACTCGCTGGGCGTAACATTTTATGAACTTTTGACCGGACAGTTGCCGTTTCTCGCTACAGACATCCTAGAACTAGTTCATTGCCATATTGCCAAACAGCCCGTTCCCCCGCACGAACTGAATGCAGCGATTCCCAAACCTGTTTCAGACATAATTTTGAAATTGATGGCGAAAAATGCGGAAGATCGCTATCAGAGTGCCTGGGGCATTAAAGCAGATTTAGAACGCTGCGATCGGCAATTAGCCCAAAATGGTCAAATTAACTCCTTCCAATTAGGAATTCAAGATGTTTCCGAGCAATTTCAAATTTCCCAAAAACTGTATGGACGAGAAGGAGAGATTGAAGCATTATTAGCAGCGTTTGACAGAGTAGCCGCAAGGGTAAATGAAGACAATTCTCAACAATTCAACGTCGAAATGATGCTGGTTTCTGGTTACGCTGGCATTGGTAAATCAGCATTGGTGCAGGAACTCTACAAACCCATTACGGCAAAGCAGGGCTATTTTATTTGGGGTAAGTTTGACCAATTCGATCGCAATATTCCCTACAGCGCGATCGTCGATGCCCTAAAAAAATTAGTGCAGCAACTACTAGGGGAACCAGACGAGCAAATACAACAGTGGCGATCGCGTCTGCTCGCAGCTTTGAGAAGCAACGGACAATTGATTGTTGATGTCATCCCTGAAGTTGAGTTAATTATTGGCAAGCAGCCACCCGTACCAGAAGTTGGAGCAACTGAGGCACAGAATCGCTTCAATTTAACATTTCAAAAGTTTGTGCGGGTGTTTTGTTCAAAGAAGCATCCCCTGGTCATCTTCTTAGACGATTTGCAATGGATCGACTCAGCGACGCTAAAGTTAATCGAGCTAATATTACTCGACGAGCAAACCCAATATCTATTTTTGATTGGAGCCTACCGAGATAATGAAGTGACTCCAACGCATCCACTAATGTTAACGCTGGAGAAACTGCGAAAACAAGGAGCAGTAATTCAGGAGATTATTTTAGCACCCTTAACGCCCGAACCGTTGAGTCAATTGATCGCCAAGACACTACATCATAATACTGACACCGTTCGTTCCCTAACCCAATTAGTATTACGTAAAACCGAGGGCAACCCTTTCTTTGTCGGTGAATTTTTGCGAATGCTATATAGTGAAAATCTGCTGACTTTTGATGCGGAACACTTATGCTGGCAGTGGGACATTGCTCAGATTGAAGCCCAAGAGATCGCTGATAATGTGGTAGAGCTACTGCTCTCAAAGCTGAAGAAACTACCAGAAGAAACACAGCAAATCCTTCGCTTAGCTGCTTGTGTTGGAGCTAAATTTGATTTAGAAACATTAGCGATCGCTTGTGAAAAATCGCCGAAAGCAATTTCTCTAGATTTACTAGCAGCCATCCAGACTGGATTAATTCAACCTCTATCTGAATTAGATGAAAACTTGTTAGTTCAAGACTACAAGTTTTTGCACGATCGCGTCCAGCAAGCTGCTTATGCCTTAATTGACGAATCTCAAAAACAAGTTATTCATCTCCAAATCGGTCGCAATTTACTCGAAAAAGCTTCACCAGAGCAGCGATCGAAGCAACTGTTTGAAATCGTCGATCATCTCGATCGGGGAATTAAGTTTGTCAGCAATCGAGTAGAACGAAATGAAATTGCTAAATTGAATTTAATCGCAGGTCAAAAAGCCAAGGCAGCAACGGCTTATGAAGCGGCTCTTAAGTATTTCAGTACAGGGATTAAACTTCTAGATACAGACAGTTGGCACAGTGAGTATGACCTCACCTTAGCACTATATTCAGAAGCAGCAGGGGCAGCTTATCTTCATGGTTGCTTTGCTGAAATGGAACAATTCGTAGAAGTAGTACTCAACAATGCTAAGACAGCGATCGACAAAGTGCAAGTTTACGATAGCAGAATTCAAGCGTTTTTGTCACAGGGCAACCTAAAAGAAGCACTGAAAATTGGACTAGAAGTGTTAAAGCTCCTGGAAATAAATTTGAAAGAAAATCCAAGTCAGTTAGACGTTCAAAAAGGATTGGAGGAAACGGCTGCACTACTCGCTGGACGAGAAATCGAAGATTTAATTAATCTACCAAAGATGACGGCAACAGAACCTCTGGCAGCAATGTCTATCCTGGCGAATATTGTGGCTGCTGCATTTTTTGTATCACCAGCACTGATGATACTAATTACGTGCAAAATGGTAAATTTATCGATCGACTATGGCAATGCTACCTGGTCGCTACTGAGTTATGCTAACTACGGTCTTGTTCTATGTGGAGTTGTTCAAGACATTGAACTCGGTTATAAATTTGGCAAATTGGCTCTAAGCTTGGCAGAGCGATCGAATGCTAAAAAAGGTAATACTAAAGCATTAATGATAACGGGAGCCTTCATTATTCACTGGAAGGTACATTTTAAGACAACAATCCCAATGCTGGTTGATGCCTATCAAAACGGAGTAGAAACTGGAGACATTGAATTCGCTGGCTATGCTGCATATAGTGTATGTTATTACTCATTTTTAGCTGGTGAGGAACTCACCCAACTGGAACAAACAACGGCAACCTATAGCAAAGCAGTCAGACGAATCAGACGAGAAAATCCTTCTAATTGGATTGCAGTGTTGTGGCAGACAATTCTTAATCTGTTAGGTAGATCTGAGAATCCCAGCCGTTTAATTGGTAGCGTATATGATGAAGATCGAGCGATATCTCGCGCTATTACAGTTAAAGATGGAAATGAAATTCGCTATTTCTATTTAAACAAAGTTATACTGTGTTATCTATTTGGGGAATATCATCAAGCTGCACAAACTGCTATTTTAGCAAAGCAATATGTAGAAGAAGTAAAAGCAATCACGGCTGTAACTTTACTCTGTTTTTACGATTCTCTAGTTCTTTTGAGCCTATGGGTTGAGGTTTCAAACTCCCAAAAAGAAGGGTTCTTCCGTTAAGACGGTGATAATTTTTTCTAATTTGAGAAGCAAGCTAGTAGCCGTTCACGAAAGTTAGTGAAATTCGTAAAACCATAAGCTTGCCGTTTAATCAGCTTAATTCGATTGTTAATTCCCTCCATTAC
>NZ_JBOFLP010000040.1:0-7854 GCF_051657925.1 Chroococcidiopsis sp. | reverse complement strand
GCACTCACACCTTGTACTAAGGTATTGTCATCCTCAGATGCAGTGTAGTCTCCTCGGCTTTCACCTTCTTTGCCCACAACAGCGTTAGTAAAGAAATCGTAAGTACCGGAATCAGTTCCGGGACCATAAAGCCCTAATTTTTGGTTGGGGAACTCAGGGCGAATTTGATTCCAAGTTGTGACTTTACCTTGAGCTGCTGGTTCCCACATTTTTTTGAGTTCAGCGATCGTCAAGCATTGAGCAAACTTGTTTTGCGGGTTCACTACGACCGATATACCATCATAGGCTACTGGTAACTCGATATATTCAACGTTACCTTTTTTACACAGTTCTACTTCTTCTGCCTTAATCGGACGGGAAGCGTTGGAAATATCTGTTTCGTTGTTGCAGAATTTCTTGAATCCGCCACCAGTGCCAGACTGAGCTACCGTGACTTGGACACCAGGATTTGCTTTTTGAAATTCCTCTGCCATTGCTTCGGAAATGGGAAACACGGTGCTGGAGCCGTCTACCTTGACTGTCCCAGATAAATTAGAGCCAGTAGTCGTATTTGCTGCTGGACTTGCACCTTCTCCTTGAGGAGAGGCAGGTGCGTTACTTGCAGTCTGGTTACCACTGCCACAAGCAGTTACTCCCAAGACTAAAACCACAGCCGAAGCAAGGGATGCTACACGAATATTGCGAGAAAGCATACTATTTGTTATTTCTGGAATCTTTGCACGGATACTCCTAGAGGAGTATGGGGCTTTTACTATAGATATGTTATTACTTGGCAGTTAAGTGAAGGTTAATGGTAACTATAAATATTCCTTTAGGTAGATTATCACCTTTTGCTAGTGCTGAGAAGCCAGGTTTGTATCCGAGTTTGTTACTTCCAGATTTGTATCAAATATTGCCATTATCATAGCATCGATCGCATGTTGGAACTGCGGAGCGCTGCAACAACGGGAAAAGATAATTTAGATGACAGCTTAACACAACTTTGAGTTCCACCAATCGCCTAGATGGACGTGATAATATAGCCAGTGCAACGCCAGAAGAATCGCGGTCGCGCTGCATTCAGACAAAAGCGTCAACTAAATCTCTATTATTGGCTTTTATCGCTAGTGGCTGTTCCTAACCAATTTCTTTGGTCTCTGATTGGTTTGCTTCTTACTATTGGTGGCACTTTTGTAGAAGCACATATAACTAGTGCGCCGGTGAGTTGGCACGAGCGCGGGATACAGACAATTTCTTTAGGTGTCACCTGTCAAATTGGTGCTGTCCTACTCGTAGGTTGTTTGGGTGGCAAAAGTGCGGCAGCATTATCCCAAATTGCTTATTTATTGCTCGGCTTGGTTTGGTTGCCAATATTTGCTCAAGGTGGCGGTTTTGGCTACTGGCGAGAACTCAATTTTGGATACGTATTGGGTTTTATTCCTGGGGCTTGGGTCTGTGGCTTACTGGCGTTTCGACTAGATGCAATGAAACTAGAGAGTCTTGCTGGTAGCTGTCTAGGTGGCTTGCTGATAATTCACCTCTGCGGTTTAGCATATTTGTTGCCTAGCCAAATTTTCCATTGGGCAAGCACGCAAGCTCAATCTATAATTCAACCTATACTTCAGTATTCTTGGTATCCTCTCCCAGGACAACTAGCTGTAGTCTGTGCTGTCTCTATTATCGCTTATGGCTGGAGACTGATAATGTTTTATTAGTCATTTGTTATTCGTCATTTGTCATTTGCCGTGACTGATAACTAATGATCGATGACCAATGACCAATGACCAAATTATGAAAAATCGCCGTTTCTGGATGGCAGCGATCGCCAGTTTTATCTTAGACCAGTTAACTAAATTCTGGGTGGTACAAAGTTTTGACTTGGGCGAAACTTACCCAATTTGGTCTAATGTGTTTCATTTCACCTATGTGACCAACACTGGTGCTGCCTTCAGTTTGTTTGCTGGCGAAGTGGGTTGGTTACGCTGGCTATCTCTGATAGTGAGTTTGCTGTTAATTGCGTGGGCTTATTTTGGTCCGCCAATGAAACCTCTGGAACAATGGGGCTATGGTTTCATTTTGGGAGGAGCGTTAGGCAACGGGATCGATCGCTTTTTTGCGGGTTACGTGGTCGATTTCTTAGATTTTCGGCTAATTGGATTTCCTGTTTTTAACCTGGCAGATGTGTCGATCAATTTGGGCATTGTCTGCATCCTAATTGCAAGTTTGCCGAAAGTCTCTACTCTTAAGAGATTGCGATAAAAAAATGAATGTAGAGACATTACATGTAACGTCTCTACATACTAAATATCAAAGCATTAAGATTGCTAACAAATGCCTGCTTTTACCAACTCAAATTAGGGAGTTGTAGGAGCTGGCTCAGTTCCAGGGGTGGTAGGCTCAGATCCTGCGGGAGGTGGTGCAGTGCCAGGATCGCTAGGAACAGTACCATCGGGAGCTGGCGCACTCTCGGGAGTAGTGGGCATCGTCCCATCGGGAGCTGGCGCAGTTCCAGGGTCGCCGCTAGGCATAGAGCCATCAGGAGCCGGAGCGGTCTCGGGGGTGGTAGGCATAGAGCCATCAGGAGCCGGGGCAGTGCCAGGATCGCTAGGCATAGAGCCATCAGGAGCCGGAGCAGTCTCGGGAGTGGTGGGCATCGTCCCATCGGGAGCTGGCGCAGTCTCGGGAGTAGTAGCGTCTGGAGCTGGTGCAGTCTCGGGAGTAGTAGCATCGGGAGCTGCTTCAGTACCAGTAGGCGCACCACCAGTTAAAGGCTGACCACCAGGACAACGAGAATTCAACGGAAACTTTTCGCAGAGGATTTTCTTCCCTTCTTCTGAAAGCTTAATCTCTGGGGGTTCTTTAGTGGCTTCTTGAGCAAATGCGGCGTGGCTCGATAGAGTTAGTGCAAATGCCGCACCTAATAGTGATAAAAACTTGATCTTCATCCCACTCACACCTCAGATTAAATATTTCTGATTAAGTCAAAAACAAATTTCGTTAAATGGTACCATATTCCCTATGAAAAGTCAAGATATATAATAAATTTTCAGAGGAAACCGACTCAATCAAAACTTGTTTGCCAAGCAGATATACATATTGAAAAGCACTATAAATGCGTTAAAGTGAGTCTGCGTAGAAAGTTAGAGAATTTTTACCTGCTAAGTAGAATGGTAGCAGAAGCGATCGCGATCGGAATCCGTAGCAGTCGTTGTGTTATTGAGAAAGAGCGAAGACAGCAAGTAGCGAGCAGGCACTAGCGATCGCCGATCGCAATTGAACTACCAGCTACAATTCACCAGAGACTTGCTCACGCTCGACGATCGATGACAATCGCTGATTTGGCATAATAGATAGAATTTCTGCCAACGCTAAAAAAATTAATTCCTGCTGCCTGAGTAGAACATGACCCCTCCCCAGCCACCGCGAAAACCGCAAACATTGCTCAGTCGAGCAACTCAGGTAGTCAAAACGCTTCAAGCTAAAGTGCAGATTCCAGGGCTTGCCCTGAAGCCAAACGCCAGAGTTGCCGAATTGTGGATACAGGATGCGGGGACAGACAAAGCAGAAACTTATCCTCTACTAGGCGATCGCTACTTGATCGGACGCAGTGCTAAATCTTGCGATATCGTCGTTCGTAACCCTGTTGTCAGCCAGATTCATCTGTCATTAGCTAGAGATACTAGCAAGAGGCGATCGCCCTTCGTCCTGCGGGATGAAAATTCTACGAATGGCATTTACTGGGGTAAGCGCCGCGTTGCCGCGATCGAACTTCATCACGGTGATGTTTTCACTCTCGGTCCTCCAGAACTTGCTGCTGCCGTGCGGATGAAATTCCATAATCCTCCACCTCAGTATGTCCGCACGCTGCAATGGGTGGCAGGTGGGATTGGTGGCGTGACGGCATTGCTGGTGCTCATTGTAGGGTATGAGTGGACGAAGTTTTCTGTCACTCCTTTACCTGCTGCAACTGGAGGTCCAACGATCGTTTTTGCCCGCGATGGAGAAACGATGCTACGTCAACCTCGCAGTACGGCACATACAGACCTGCAAAACTTGCAAGACTTTTCAACTTATTTGCCTAAAGCCGTTATCGCCTCCGAAGATAGCCGCTATTACTGGCATTTTGGCGTTGACCCCATCGGAATTTTACGCGCCACGGTCGTCAATGTCGGTAGTCGAGAATTCGAGCAAGGGGCAAGTACTGTCACCCAACAGGTAGCGCGGAGTATATTTCGCAGCTACGTCGGCGCAGAGGACTCGTTAGGACGGAAGTTGCGCGAGGCAATGGTGGCGCTGAAGCTGGAAACGTTTTATAGCAAAGATTTTATTCTACTCATGTATCTCAACCGCGTCTTTTTAGGGGCGGATACATACGGCTTTGAAGATGCAGCGCGATTCTATTTTGATAAATCAGCCAAGGAACTCAATCTTTCGGAAGCTGCGACTTTAGTGGGAATTTTACCCTCTCCCAACGGATTTAATTTTTGTGGTGATGTGCGCAGCAACCAAAAAGCAATTGAATACCGCAACCGCGTTATTAGTCGGATGTTGGCGCAAGGAATGGTGACGACAGAAGAAGCAAATCGGGCGCGGCGATCGCAAATTGAAGTGAGTTCTCGCGTCTGTGAAGCCCAAGCCAACACGATTGCGCCATACTTTTACAATGCCATCTTTCAAGAACTGCAAGCAATTTTGGGCAAAGAACTAGCAGCAGAAGGCAATTATATTGTCGAAACCCAGCTCGATCCAGATATGCAAGCCAAAGCAGAAGAAGCTTTACGCAACTCGGTACGGCAAGCTGGAACAAGTATCGGCTATTCCCAAGGGGCAGTGGTCACCCTCGATGCTAGTACTGGTGCAGTGCTGGCGATGGTGGGAGGCACTGATTACAAAACCAGTCAGTTCAACCGGGTGACTCAAGCTCAACGCCAACCCGGTTCGGCTTTTAAACTTTTTACCTATACTGCGGCGATCGAAAAAGGAATTTCCCCCAGTAAATATTATTCTTGTGCGCCTGTATCTTGGCAAGGACAGCGATTTCGCGGCTGCGTTCGCGGCAGTGACGAGCTAGATGTAGCGACGGGGTTAGCCCTATCGGAAAACCCGATTGCCCTGCGAGTTGCTCAGGATGTAGGGTTAGATAGCATTATGCGGATGGCGCAAAGATTGGGCATTCAGTCGCCCTTGCAACCAGTCCCAGGCTTAGTATTGGGACAAAGCGAAACTAATTTACTAGAAATGACCGGAGCATACAGCGCGATCGCGAATGATGGCGTGTGGAACCGTCCCCATCTGATTATGAGGATATTAGATAGTAGCGACTGTGGCGATCGCAAAGACTTGAAAACCTGTCGCGAGATTTACGCTTACAATCGCACCCAAACTACAAATCGGCGGATACTCAGCCCAGGAGTAGCCCAGACAGTAACTTCCATGCTACGCGGAGTGGTAGAACGCGGTACTGGTACGGCAGCAAATATCGGACTGGGTGAGGAAGCAGGTAAAACTGGTACGAGTGGTTTAGCAGCAAGAAATCAAAACTTTGACCTTTGGTTTATTGGGTTTCTTACCAGAGAAAAATTCGTTACAGGGGTATGGTTGGGTAACGATAATAATGCTCCTATGTCCGGTTATGGGGTACAAGCAGCGCGTTTGTGGGGCAATTATATGCGAGAAGTGGTGCGGTAATAACGTTCTTGAGGGCGCACAACCGTGCGCCCCTACAAATATATTTCTCGGTCAAAAATCTAACTTTCAGCTCTCATGAAGTAGCTAAATAACTGAGAGAATTGTGCTGTAGAACACAAAAAAGGCTGATTAGCCCGATAAGTATGAATCGTCGGCTAAAACTAGAGCGATCGCTTGCTAAGTCGCTACAAGAATACCTCAGAGGCATTACTGGGGGATTGTTATTTAGCTTGCCTCTGCTGTACACGATGGAAGTGTGGTGGACTGGGTTTACCGTCCATCCCGTGCGTTTGTTAATTTATGTACTAGCTACTTTTACACTGCTCTTGGCATACAACCGCTATGCAGGCTTGCGCAGATCTGCTGGTGCGTTAGAAGTCGCGATCGATTCCGTGGAGGAAATGGGTATAGGATTAGTCGTTGCTGCCGTCATGCTGTGGCTGTTAGGGCAAATTAATACTGATATGACCCTGACAGAAATTAGTGGCAAAATTATTGTCGAAGCAATGACCGTTGCTATTGGCGTATCTGTTGGGACTGCCCAACTCGGCGGAGAAGCCAAGCAAGAAGGCGATACGGGAATGCAGGGAGAAGATTCCCAATCTAGTTCCAGCCCCGTACCTTTTTTGGCAGATGACGAAGGCGATTTTGGCGGACAAATTGCGATCGCCTTATGTGGAGCAGTATTATTTGCTACTAATGTTGCCCCTACAGAGGAAATTATTGTTATTGCAATTGAATCTTCTATAGGACGACTGCTAGGGCTTGCCTTATTGTCAATTCTACTTGCCGTGCTAATTCTGTTTTATAGCGACTTTACTGGTTCCCAGCGCTTCAGCCAGATCAGGGGAATTAAAAACATTTTATTTGGTGCGGTTGTTACTTACGCGATCGCTCTAATTGTAGGGGCGGCTATCCTCTGGTTTTTCGGACGCTTTGACGATACAACTCTCTTCATTTGTCTAGCTCAAACCGTTGTTTTAGGAGTCGCTTCTACTTTGGGGGCTTCTGCTGGGAGGCTATTGTTGCAATGAAAAAACTAGAAAAAAATTGGTTAGAGTGGATTGTTTTTGTTATTAGTCTCATTCTCGTATTATTTACGCTGGGTTACATAGTTTATGACGGTGCAACTTTAGGTGACACTCCACCAAATATCGAACTACAACTCGGTCAACCTCAACCGCAAAGCGATCGCTTTATCGTTCCCGTCACTGCTAAAAATCGCGGCGATGAAACAGCAGAAACCGTACAAATCGAAGTGACGCTCAACAGCGATGGTAGAGAAGAAGAAACTGCCGAATTTGAAATTGCTTTTCTTCCCCGTCACTCAACTCGTCGAGGCTGGGTCACATTTCAAACCGATCCTCGAACCGCAGAACAAATTAAAGCACGGGTACTGGGATTTGAAAAACCATGAATAAAAGTCAAAAGTTAAAAGTCAAAAGTCAAAAGTTAAAAGTCACTGATAACTGATAACTGACTTTGGAACCTTATGATTCTTCCGCAAGTCTTGTTATTTAACAGGTTTAGCAATATATAGCGGAGAAGAACAAGTATATGCTTACTTTTAAACCCTGGCAGACAGGGACAGCTTTTCTTATGGCTTTAACTATTGGTACTAGCGCTACCCTACCGATGGTAATGACAGATCCAGCAACGGCTCAGGTGTTCCCATCGTCGCCAGGAAGTAGTAGAATCAGCGATCGCACGACTATTCGGGCTGGGGCAAGAATTCCCGTGCGCTATGACGAAGCCGAAAAGATCGTTATCAGTCCGAAAGAGAGGATGCGCTTAACTCTTACGGTAGCTGCCAACATTTCTAACCGCAACGGCACGGTATTAATTCCCGCCGGAAGTCTAATTGAGGGCGAACTCGTTCCTGCTGATGGTGGTTCTCAATTTATTGCCAGAAATCTAATTATGGATGATGGCAGACGGCAATCAATCGATGCTTCCTCTGATGTCATTGAAACTACCCAGCTGCGTAGGGGAGTAAGTACGGGATCGATTCTCAAAGGTGCAGTCGTGGGAGCTGCCGCTGGCGCAGCTTTAGGTGGACTGACAGGCAATCGCCGTATTTCTACCGGAGAGGTATTAATCGGTACGGGAGTCGGTGCTGCGGGTGGAGCGGTGCTAGGACGTAAAAAAGCTGATGTAGTTGTCATTAACCCTGACACCGACTTAGAT
>NZ_JBOFLP010000039.1:0-39817 GCF_051657925.1 Chroococcidiopsis sp. | reverse complement strand
TGACTAGATGGCAATTATTAATTATCAGTTTTCTAGTTATCGGTATATTTTTTCGATTTCTCTATCTCGATCGCAAAGTTTATTGGTACGATGAAGTCTTCACTTCATTTCGTATTTTTGGCTACACGGAAGCAGAAGTTATTCAACAAGTTTCTCGTCATCCTGTTGTGAGTTTAGAAGATTTACAACGATATCAGCACGACGCTGGTAGAAACTTATTAGACACGATAAAATCTTTAACTACGGAAGATTTTCAGCATCCTCCGCTGTATTATGCGATCGCTCATTTTTGGGTAAAATGGTTGAGCGATTCAATTGCTGCAATTAGAGGTTTATCGGCTCTGATTAGCGTGCTTGTTTTTCCTAGTATCTACTGGCTGTGTAGAGAATTATTTCCGTCACCTTCAGTTGGGTGGATTTCTATGGCGCTAGTCGCAGTCTCGCCATTTCATGTTTTAATGGCTCAGGAAGCACGTCAGTATAGTTTGTGGACAGTGGTAATTTTACTATCAAGTGCGTCTGTACTACGCGCTAGTCGTCTCAGCAGTAAACTAAGTTGGAGACTGTACGCAATTAGTCTCATTGTAGGATTATATACATTTTTATTTACTGGTTTAGTCGCGATCGCCCACGGACTATATTTATTTAGCTTAAAGACAAAGTGGCAATTTAGCAAAGCAGTCTCTGCTTATTTTATCGCCTCTCTCACCGCGATCGCAGCTTTTATTCCTTGGTTAATTATTGTTGTCAGCAATTTTTCTGAGATTAATAGTAATGTCAATAAGGATGAAGCAATACCCCTCATCAGTTTAGTGAAAACCTGGGTTTTCAACTTAAGCTATATTTTTTTTGATGTTTGGAGGCAGTCAAGTTTAGAATCTAGATTCGCTCTAACGCATCTTATCGTTTTACCATGCTTATTTCTGACAGTATACTCTCTCTATTTTCTGTATCGGACAACAAGCAAACAAGTCTCATTATTTATCCTGCTATCGATCGCAGTACCAACTATACCCCTAATTTTACCAGATTTAATTTTAGGAGGACAGCGATCGCTGACGATGCGCTATCTCATTCCAACTTATTTAGGGATTCAAATTGCTGTTGCTTACTTGCTGGCTACTAAACTCTCGTCAAGCAGTGTCAAACAGCAAAAATTTTGGCGGTTGCTAGCACTCGTGCTATTAACTTCTGGTATTCTATCCTGTGTAGTCAGCGCTCGAACAGAGACTTGGTGGACGAAAGGTAATAGTGCTGAAAATCCTCAAGTTGCTCAAATAATAAATGAGGCAAATCGTCCATTGGTAATTAGCGATACTAAGATTGGCAGAATTATCTCTTTAAGTTATTTGCTAGAACCAAAGGTTCAATTTCAGCTCAAACCCAAATGCCATACTTGCCAACTCGATTTTACATCCAATCTATCCTTTGACTCCGAGTTTTCTGCTAGCTACAGCGACATATTTTTATACAAACCTTCAGATGAAATGCTAAACAAATTTAACCACAAACAGAATTATACAACAAAACTTGTTTACGAACCCGCCCGTCTCTGGAGGTTGAGCCAAGATAAATCTATTTCCCTAAATTAGGCATAGCAATTACTGTTGCGATCGCAACTCTATATTTATCCAAATTTATGCAAACTACTATAAAGCAATTTCAAAAGCTTCAACCCAGCAAATTTACTGCTTTTACTCTAGATAGAATCTCATTCGTCATTATCGGCTTTGGTATTTTGGTACGGCTAGTTCAATATGTATTTAATCGTTCTTTGTGGAATGACGAAGCCGCACTAGCTTTGAATATTGTCAATCGCTCGTATTTAGAATTGCTACAGCCTTTAGATTATAACCAAGGCGCACCCATTGGCTTTTTAATGATGGAAAAACTAGCAGTTCAGTTATTCGGTAACAACGAGTATGCCTTAAGACTCTTTCCTTTAATTTCTAGTATTGCTTCCTTATTATTATTTTACCAGCTTGCCAAAAGATGTTTGCAAAAACCAGCTATCCCCATTGCTTTAACTCTCTTTGCTGGTTTAGAGTACTTGCTGTACTTTGCTGCCGAAGTCAAACAGTATTCAACTGATGTAGCCGTCGCCATACTTTGTTCTACAATTGGAGTATCTCTGTATCAGAAAAAGAACCAGACTTCTCAACTTATAGCGTATGCAATAGGAGGTGCGATCGCAGTTTGGTTTTCCCATCCAGCAATTTTTGTTTTGACAGGTGTGGGAATATATCATATATTAGCTAATTGGCAGCAAAAAAATCGCCATAAACTAATTATAGTATTGATAGTAACTTCAATTTGGTTTTTGAGTTTTGCTAGCTTGTATTTTCTGTCTTTGAGAAATCTAGGTGAAAGCGAATATTTATTGCGATCGTGGACAAACAAGTATGCTTTTCCTACCTCAATATTTGATATTAACTGGTCGTATTTAAGATATATCAAATTATTTAAAGATCCTTTAGGTTTTTCCGAACCTTTAGTTATTGTTCCGCGTTTAGTTTGTCTAGCTGGATTTATCTCCCTCTGGTATCGGAAAAGAGAAATCCTATTCATTCTAATTTCTCCTTTCTTAGTGACGTTACTTGCAGGGTATCTGCAAAAATATCCTTTCCACAGCCGCTTAGTTGTTTTTTTAACTCCCTTTTTTATTTTAGGAATTGCGGAGGGAAGCTATTTCATTTGGCAGAAAACTTGTAGAAACAAATTTACTGCTGCTATCGGTATTTTAATTATTAGCTTGCTACTTGCCGTTCCTATAGCTAATGCTAGCCATCGTCTAGTACAGCCACAAACGAAACAAGAAATCAAGCAAGTTATGAGTTATGTGAAATCCCATCAACAGCCAGGAGATATTTTATACATTTATCAAAGAGCTGAATATCAATTTAGATATTATGCTGCAAAATATGGCTACCGTGAGGGTGATTACATTATGGGAATAGACGATCTCGATGAATATGACGGGAAGGGAATGTCAGAACACGAATGGAAAAGATATCAAAATGATTTCGATAAACTGCGTGGAAATAGAAGGGTGTGGGTAATTTTATCTCACATTACTCACGTTCCAAAAGAGCAGCAAAGAATTTTAGCTTATTTAGATAGTATGGGTCAAAAAATTGATGTTTTTACAGTTCCAGGTTCGTTCGCGTACTTGTATGATTTTTCGCGAAAGATATAAATGTAAATAACAGACAACGATCTGTAGTAAGAATACAAATGAAAATCAATCTAACCCCTTTGAAAAAAAAGTTTTTGTCAATAAGTCAGTTTTTACTTATTTCTTTTGTCTTTGGAATTTCCTACACTCAAAGACCTTTATACTACGACAATCAAACAACTAAATTTTTACATGGACTAGCACAAGCTGGCTATGGTTTTTTAGAAAATGATTGGTTTGCAAGCACCATCGATCCTTTACCAGCTTTTACTTTTTTAGTCAAGATAACTCATTTATATTTAAATGAATATGCTTTCTATCTTTATTATATAATTATTTTTGGCGTATACATTTACAGTTTGTCTGGAATTATTTCATTTATTTTCCCAATCGACATAAACTCTAAAATAGCTATAGATGCTAAAGTTAATCGCGATCGCCTGAAATATTTAGTTTTTTTTGCTGTACTAATCGTCCTTCATTCGATCAATATTCAAATTAAAGCTCTCGATTTAGATACGGCTTTAAATATTCATTATGGAGTTGCAGAACAATACGTTCTTGGACCTTACTTTCAACCAAGTAATTTTGGTGTTTTTATCATTTTCTCAATTTATCGGTTTCTCCACCGAAATTATTTCATCGCTGTAGCTTGTCTAGCTTTAGCAGCTACCTTTCATCCCACTTATCTTATGGGTGCTGGGATTATTTGCTTAACTTACTTAATTATTATCTATAAAAACGAAGGTAGTTTAAATAAAGTTATATCAGTTGGAGTCTTAGCAACTCTATTATTACTACCAGTATTTAGTTATATGTATTTTCAGTTCAGACCAACCGCCGCTGAACTGTGGGCAAAATCGCAATATATCATCGTTCAATTAAGAATTCCTCACCATTCTATCCCTCAGATATTTTTAAGTAAATCTTCGGCTTATTTACAAATTTTTTTAGTTGCTTTAGCGCTCTATTTAATTAGAAAAACTAAAGTTTTTACCACTCTATTTATTCCTTTCTTAATTATTATCACTTTAACTGTTATTCAAATAATCTATCCAAATAATACAATAGCCTTTGTTGCTCCTTGGCGACTTTCTGCGGTTTTAGTACCGATCGCCACTAGTATTATAGTTGCTTGGCTTGTATCTTACTTATTCGATCGCTACTTTCAAGGAAAACACAAACGCTCGGTGATGGCGGCGAGTTTAGCTACAATATCTATGGTTTTTGTGCTTGGCTTGTACAACCAAGGACAAATGTTTGTAGAACAAGATAGAAGCGTTCCAATGTTGAATTATGTCAAAAAAACAACGCAACAAGAAGATCTCTATCTAGTCCCAAATAAAAATAAAGAGTTACGTAAATTTAGAGTTTATACAGGCGCTCCCATTCTGATTAACTTTAAATCACATCCATACAAAGATGTCGAAGTTTTAGAGTGGTATGAAAGAAATTTAGCCGCGCAAGCATTTTATGAATCGCCAAGCGATCGCCAGTGTGACATTTTAAAACAACTCGTAGCCGATTATCAAATTAATAAAGTCGTCACCGAAAGCCAAAATTTCAATGCTAGTTGCACCTTTTTAGCTCAACTATACAAAGACGATCGCTATGGAGTGTATCAGTTATTAGGGAGTCGGGAGTCTGGAGTCGTAGGGGCGGGTTTTTACAGGATATCCCTGAAACAACCCAGAATTGAGCAGATAAACCCGCCCGTACGGGAGTAGGGGAAAGAGGCGTTACATGTAACGTCTACAAGAGCCTACCATATTGAGCTATAGGGCGATCGCTTAACCATGCCCACATTTGATCGCCGAAGGAAAAATGCCACCATTCCCCAAGATGGCGAGTAAACTCAGCTTTGAGCATGATATCTCGCAATAACTGGCGGCGCTCGTGATATTCTTGCTCTACAGGATCGGCACTATTTGCAAAATAATCGGGTTGCGATCGCGCTGACATCTCATCAATTGGAGAACCCATATTTACTGTCATTCCAGCCGCATTTACCAAGGTAATATCGACTGCTGCACCCGTACTATGAGGTGGGGGAGTCTTGGGATCGGTGCTAGGAATTGCCCAAATTTGATACACTTGCTGCCATAAAGCCTGTTGTCGGTCGGGAGATAATTGTTCTACAGTCAGTCCTTCTGCTTGCAAAACTTGGCTGAAGGCATAATCTACCATAAATCGTTGAACGGCAATTGGACGATAGGCATCGAAAATCTGAATGCGCCACTGGGGATGAGATTGTTGAAGATAGGTTTGGGCTTGCAGGAGGCGATCGAGTACGCCTTGTCGTAGATGATAAGGCGATCGCCCTTGATAAGGCGCACCTAGTAACTGGTAGGGATGGGGTGACTCTACAGCAAACTTTTCTAAAGGAATTTCTACTAGCGGTTCCCCAGATTCTGCGATCGGCACTCGTTGATATGGTTTCATTTATTTTAGGGAGCAGGGAGCAGGGAGCAGGGAGCAGGGAAGAAGAGAGAAGTTAATTTTGACTTTTAACTTTTGACTTTTGACTTTTAACTTATAACTTCATCAAGTTTCTTCTCGCCAAATTTTAATCGTTCTATCCTTGCTACCGCTTGCGAAAGTTTGTCCTCTGGGGCTGAAGGTAACCGCAGTGACTCCAGCTGAATGATCTGATAAGCTACGCAGTAATTCTCCGTTGGCTGGATTCCACAATTTAATTGTTTTGTCTCCACTGGCGCTGGCGAGGGTGTCGCCATCGGCGCTAAAAGACAGCGACGTGACTTCTTTTTTGTGGGCTTTGAGAGTTTCTTGCAACTTACCGCTTTCAACTCGCCATAGAATAATTTGTCCGTTATTGCTACCGCTGGCAAGGGTTTTGCCATCGGGACTAAAGGCGATCGCGTATACTGGACGTTTGTGTCCGGTAAAAGTACGAATCAGTTCGCCACTTTCGACATCCCAGAGTTGGACGCTATTGAAAAAAGTGCTGCTAGCTAGGGTTTTGCCATCGGGACTAAAGGCGATCGCCGTGACTCCACTGCCTTCGTTAATGACGCGCAAGGCTTTTCCAGTTCTGAGGTTCCATAGCCTCACGGTGTTATCTCCACTACCGCTTGCCAAGAGTTTTCCATTCGGGCTAAAAGCTACCGAACTCACCCAATCTTTATGTCCCACAAAGGTACGAATTAATCTTCGATGCCGTAAATTCCACACCTTAACCGTTCTATCCCCACTCCCACTAGCAAGAATCGTTTTTTGTCCGGTTTTGTCGGGCATAAACACGAGAGAACTCACCCAATCTCTGTGTGCTATGTAGGTTTGCAATAATCTTTTCCCTGCCAAATACCAAATTTTAATCGTTCGATCTCCACCGCTACTAGCAATCATCTGACTGTTCGGGCTGAACGCTACCGAATAAACTGCCCGTCTATGCCCGCCGCTAATCGTATCGACTTGAAATTTTCCCTGCCACAGACGAGTCAGGAGTGATGGTAGTTGGTAATTGGTAGTTGGTAATTGGTAATTGGTAATTGGTAATTGGTAGTTGGTAGTTGGTTTTCCCCTGCTCCTCTGCTCCTCTGCTCCTCTGCTCCTCTGCTCCCTCAGCTCCCTGCTCCCTGCTCCCTGCTCCCTTCCTTCACTAATAACTGACAACTGACAGGCGATCGCAATAGCAATTGAAACTAAAGACTGAGGTGGCATAGATGAAGTCGGAGTGATACTGGCTGTATTATTGCTAACCTAGAAATAGTTTTTGGACTAATGGCTCTCTTTTTTTGAGTAAAAATCCTCAGAGGCTAGACAAAGTGAACGGACTGAACTACCTTTTTACTAGGAATAGAGTTACTAGGGATAAATTTACCAACGATAAACGCAATTGCTTGTAGCTGCCAAGTTTAGATTGGGGGCAGGCAAATTTTGAATTGCTGACAATCTTTCATTGAATTCCTGACATCATACAGCCAGTTCATTATTCACAGTTTTTTTGAGAATTGTGCTGTCAAAAAGCAAAGCACAAACTAGTGCAAGCAGGCAGGAGGAAGAAAACTAGAACCTTTACAGCATAAAATGATGGTGTTTTCTCAACTACATAGTCCTTCTTGCTACACTGCGGTCGAAAAGATGCTGTTACCAATTTTGAGGGCGTTGTAGGAACTTTATTTTTGGAGTTGAGATTTTGAATTTTAGCTTTGTTTTCAGGAACTCATGTACTTGAAATAACATCTTTGTGAGGAAGCAGGAAATTTATTAAACTTTTAGTAATTAAATTTTCGCTACTGCTCGTTCTCAGCAAGTTCTGAGGACTTACACTGCCTGAGATAACTCAAAATTAATTTAAAAAATACGTAATTATTACTGTAGGAGTAAGTGGATAGTTTGTAAATATTGTAACATGATCTTAATTTTCTGGGAATTCAGGTGATGAGAGGCAAGTTGCTAGGCGGGCGTTACCAAGTTGTAGAAGTTCTAGCCAATGGTGGTTTTGGTCAAACATACGTAGCCCAAGACATGCATCGACCAGGAAATCCTCGATGTGTCGTTAAGCACCTCCAGCCTGCTAGCGTCAACTCTAAATTTTTGCACAATGCAAGGCGGTTGTTTCAAACAGAAGCAGAAATTTTAGAGCAACTTGGCAATCACGACCAGATTCCTCGGTTACTAGCTTATTTTGAAGAACACCAAGAGTTTTACCTCGTTCAAGAGTTCGTTCAAGGACATACTCTGACCAAAGAATTACTTCCAGGCGATCGCTGGGAAGAAAGTAAAGTCTACCAACTGCTACAAGAAGTCCTAGAAATATTGGTTTTCGTCCACGCTCACGCAGCAATTCATCGTGATATCAAACCTGACAATCTCATCCGGCGAATTGCAGATGGCAAGTTAGTCTTAGTAGATTTTGGTTCAGTCAAACAGGTTTGGACGCAGGCGTTTACGCGAACGGGGCAACAGGAAAATAGCCCACCAGCTACGATCGCGATCGGTACTCCTGGTTACATGCCTACAGAACAAGGTCAAGGTAGACCTCAACCCAATAGCGATATTTATGCCCTCGGCACGATCGCCATTCAAGCTCTGACAGGGATGAATCCTTCCCAGTTAGCAGAACAGTCAGACACTGGCGAAATTGAGTGGCGACAACATGCCAAAGTCAGCGAGGGACTGGGGGCAGTCATTGCCAAAATGGTACGCTACAACAGCAAAAATCGCTATCAGACGGCGGTAGCTGCCCTGGTTGCCCTGCGCCAACTCGCCAATTTTCCCACATTACTGCAACCAGTTATAGGAATTCAACCGCCACCTGCATCTCGCTTCAACCAGTCGAACTTCGAGAAATATCTGACTCTGGTTGGCACTCCTAAAGGCGTGGAGCGTGAAGTGAAAGCCGAGCTGCCTGAAAATCATTCCGAAACTCATACTGTGACGATGGCAGGACTCGACACGACCCCAACTACCGAGGTTGCAACCCAAACACTACCAGTTCTAGAACGGATACCCGACCCACCCGCTGTAGCATTAGTAAACCCCGATCGGTCAACTCCTACTAACACCTCCACATCACGACAGCGCTATCCCCTCCGCGTGGGAGCAGCACTCACGGCTGTCTTAGCAAGCGTAGCAGCGATGTACGTAACGAATTGGCATCCAGTCGCAGATCCAGAGCAAACTCTGGAGCAGATGAACGCGCTCAAAACTGCGAGAAAATACCAAGAGTGCATCGATCTAGCATCGACTCACAGTAGTACCAACGCTAAAGTTCAAGCCGGACTTCAACAGTGTCGCCTCGCCCAGGCACAGCAGCTAGCTGCCACCGATCTATCGGCTGCGATCGCTCTAGGCAGTCAAATTCCCAGTACCGATCCGCTTTATCCCGTAGCTAAGCCTTCGATCGCGCAGTGGACAAACCGTTTATTAGAAAAAGCGAAAACCGATTACGAAGCAGGAAACTTACCACAGGCGATCGCCTTAGTTAAAGCAATTCCCATCACTAACCCCGTCTATCAAACAGCCCAAACTGCAATTGCCCAATGGCAGCGAGACTGGCAAAACAACCGCGCCGCTTGGGAGGCAGCAAAAAGCGCCGCCGCTGTGGGCAAGTGGCAAGATGTCCTCCAAGCTACTAGAAAAGTTACTATTCATCCCTACTGGCAACAGCAGATCGCTCCTCTTGCCCAACAAGCAGCCATTAAAATTGCTTTAGCGTCTAATACCGCTATCCCACCGCAACAGTCTAGAGCGGCAACAAAACCGCCCCAACCGCGAACGCAGCCCGTAACTCCATCTAAACCCAAAACTGTTACCAATCGCCCCCGCAGCCGCCCCAACCGCTCTAGAACCGCGATCGCAACTCCTACCTCCCGTCCTCAATCGACGACAAGACGAACGACTTTGAGGCGAACGACTGTCAGGCGATTGCGACCCATCTCTAGACGAGTCAAACCCGCGATCGCCAGACGCACCAACCGCCCAATCCGCAGACGCGCCCGTTTTCCAGTCGGAAATACCAGAAGTTTATACAACTGGCAAACAAAAACCGTGCCTTAATGAGTGGTGTGTGGGGAGAATTCGGAATTCGGAATTAATATAGATTTTCTACTCCCTACTCCCTACTCCCTACTCCCTTTCTGCTGGTACAGGATCGTAGCCGCCTGGATGCCAGGGATGACAGCGTAAGATGCGTCGCACTGCCAAAATTCCACCCCGCCAAGCGCCAAAACGTTCGATCGCTTCTAGGGCATAAGAAGAACAGGTAGGATGAAACCGACACGATGGCAGCAATAGAGGAGAAATTAACATCCGATAGCCCCGAATTAACCAAATTAATCCGATCTTCAACACCGATAATTTCCTCCACTGTTATTAGTCATTGGTGCGTGGTGCGTGGTGCCTGTTGATGCGGGTGTGAGGTGTGGGAAGTGTGGGGTGTAGTGAGTGGTTAGTCATAACTACTGTCTTCACCGATCGCTGGTCACTGGTCACTGATAACTACTCCCTGCTCGTGCGCTCCCTGCTCCCTCTTCATTGTGTATCCCAAATCTACTACATTTGATATGTAGTAGCTTTTATGACTGTTTTGATTGAGTCGTTGATGGCTGATTTTCCGCTACTGGCTCGAATTCCCCCTCTCTGGCTACAAATAACGGTGGTAGGAGTTTGGCTGGGAATTGTTCTGGCGATCGCAGGTGCAGTTAGCCGTTTCGCAAATAGCGATCCCGAAATTGTGCGGAAAATCGTTCACATTGGTACTGGCAATGTCATTTTATTCGCTTGGTTATTAAATATTCCTGCCTGGGTAGGGATTGGCGCATCAGTATTAGCAGGTATTACGACTTTATTATCCTATCGCCTGCCACTTCTACCAGGAATTAACAGTATCGGACGCAAGAGCTTAGGGACGTTTTTCTACGCCGTAAGCATCGGCGTTTTGGTCGCTTGGTTTTGGGCGGTACAGAAACCCTACTTCGCTGCTTTAGGCATACTCATCATGACTTGGGGTGATGGACTCGCAGCTTTAATTGGACAGCGTTACGGAAAGCATGTCTACACGGTTGGGGGTGTGAAAAAAAGCTGGGAAGGCTCTTTGACTATGGCTGTGGTCAGCTACATTGTGAGTAGCTCCATTCTCGTAGCCGTACACGATAATTCTTGGTTAGTTTGGCTCGTGGCTTTTGTAGTTACTCTGGTAGCTACAGGTCTAGAAGCTTTTTCTTGGTACGGCATTGATAACCTATCCGTACCTATAGTTAGCGCCGGATTAGCATTTCTCTTGACTCAGCTTTTGTAAAAGTCGGGAGTCGAGGAAGAATTCAAAATTCTCTAGACCCCACACTTCCCACACTTCCCACACTTCCCACACTTCCCACACTTCCCACACTTCCCACACCCTATTTACTGATAACTGCTTCCTCAACTCCCTTCTAACCCCTGCAAAAATGGGCGAGTAATCCAATTGATGCCTACCTTAATTTGATGCTCTAGGGTTGGCAGTCGATATAAATAAGCAAGGCGACGGGCGATCGCGGCGAGGGGACCCTCTAGCTTAATTCCTAAACCTGCAAGCGTGGCATTGTCAATACCCAGGGTCATCATTTCCCCTAAATTCTGGTAGCGGAAGGGAAGTAAAGGACGCTGGGTCAAGGAAGCCCAAATATTCCAAGCGGCATAGTCTGCCTGTTGTACGGCAGCTTGGGCAGTACCAGGAACTTGTTGCCCTGCGGCATCGCGACATTCAGCTAAGTCACCCAAAGCAAAAATTTCGGGACGATCTGTGACTTGTAGAGTTGATGTCGCCGTGAGTTGTCCGCGTTGGTTTTGTTTGAGGGGCAGCGATCGCACTATTGGCGCAACTCGCGTACCTACCGTCCAAACGACAAGATCTACAGGAATAATATCGACTTGATTTTTATATTCTAGGGCGATCGCATTCGGTTCGATTGACTCGACTTTGGTTTCGAGATCGAGCCAAATCCCTCTTTTTTCCAATGCTTTTGTGGCTGCTTCGCGGTTAAACTCTGGGGAGGTTCTGAGAATTTGGTCGCTCAGTTCTACTAATCGGAAGCGTCCTCTTTCACCAAGACGATCTGCCAGCTTACACGCCAATTCTACTCCGCTATAGCCAGCCCCTACAATTGCCACGCGAATTTTATCTGCTGTGGATGCTTCAAGTAGCCGCAGCCGTTCTTCCATGCGATAGGCATCGGCAAGGGTACGGAAAGGGAAAGCGTAGGAGGATGCCCCAGGAACCATATCTAGAGGCGTTTCGCCTCCTAAAGCTAGTACTAGGCGATCGTAGGGAATTTCGATTCCATCTTGCAGCCGGACTCGCTGTTCGTAAATATCAATTTCTGCTGCTTCACCCTGGCAGAAGCGAATCCCAGTTGAGGCGAGGAGTTCGATAAACGGCGGGGCAATCTCCCAAGTTTGCAATTCACCTGCGAGCAATTCGTACAACAGGGGCGAAAATAAGAAGCGATCGCTGCGATCGATTAGGACAATTTCTGGTTTTTCCGATTCCCAGGGTAATTGGCTCAGGCGTAGTGCCGTATATAAACCACCAAAGCCGCCACCGAGAATACAAATACGTGCGGGTTGTTGGGACATAATTCTGAGGGGCGATCGAATTGCGAGTATGGCTACTCTCTTCACTCTAACAAAGCAATTACAAATTCCTGCTCTTGCTGCGGGAGTTAATTTGAGTTGCCGCAACTTTGGCGTTGGCGAATTGCTGCCGTAATCTCCTAGAGTAAAAAATACAATCGTACTGCTACTGTAGATGATCCGCCAGCCTTCCCCGCCAGCAATCGGGGCGATCGTTAAATCTATCCGCAAACACCGTAATCTGACTCTGGAACAACTCGCTCAACGCTCTCACGTCTCTAAGTCGATGCTGTCGCAGATCGAACGAGAGTTAACAAATCCGACGATCGCCACTTTATGGAGCCTTGCCCATGCCTTGGATGTCAGTATTACCGAGTTAGTCAGTCAAGCGCATGTGGAAACCGCGATCGCGCCTACGAAAATTGAGGTGATGCGATCGCACCATACCCCCACAATCGCCAGCCAAGATAGTAAGTGTAAGTTACGAATTTTAAGCCCGATCTCATCTGCTGGTGCTACTGAGTGGTACGAACTGGTGATGGAACCCAATGCCTGTTTGGAGAGCGAACCGCACGCATCTGGTAGTTACGAGCATTTAACTGTTTTAAGCGGAGATTTACTGGTTAAAAGCGGCACATACGAGCAAACTCTAAACTCAGGCGATACAGCGAGATATCCTGCGGATCTTCATCACCAGATTCAAAATATTGGCGAGGAGGAAGCGCGGGCATTACTCGTATATGTTTTGTAGTATATTTTGTAGCTGAAGCAAAAATCAAAAATTCAATATATTGAAATTAGTTTTGACTTGTAGGTAAGTTAAAAAGCTGAGGTGAATTTACGCTTCTGTCAGCAGCAGATAAGGCGAAGTCTGATGCTCGGTGGCAGGCATTTTTAACCAACACGTTTGTGTAGTATATTTGTAGTATTAAAAGTTGAAGAACTCAACTGATGCCTAAGCTGCCCAAACTTGAATCTTGGCTACAACACCAGCAATCTGACCTGCTAAAAACATTGGTACGCGGTGCAGGCGCAGCGTTGAGCGTCCAAGTTTTCAGTGCTGGCACGATTTATATATCTCAAATCTTACTTGCCCGTTGGCTAGGAGTCACAGAGTATGGCATTTACGATTATGCGATCGCCCTCAGTCTTTCCTTAGCTTTTCTTGCCGGATTGGGTTTGCCGACTGCCGTTTTAAGATTTATTCCCAAATACCAGTTCGAGCAAGATTGGCGACATTTGCGGGGAATTATCTCGGGAAGTTGGCAACAAACGCTAATCGCTAGTTTGATTACAGCCATATTCAGCACGATTGTATTACAGTGGTTGGCATCAAATCAAGGATTGGAGCATTCAAGACCGCTGATTTTTGGTGTTTGGATCGTGCCTTTGATGGCATTAGCTAATCTTCAGCAACAAATTGCTAGAGCCTTTCAAAGAATTACCCTAGCTTATGCTCCATACTTAATCGCCTATCCATTGGTATTAATCGGCATTACATTTATTTGGCAGTTAGATCGGAGCTTGAATAGTACAGAGGCGATCGCACTTTCAATTCTGTCACTGCTACTCGTTTCGATCGTTCAAGCACTTCTGTTTTATCGAGAATTCAGTACAGAAATCTCTCAAGCCGTTCCTGCATATGCGCTTAGTCAATGGTGGAGAGTTGCCTTGCCATTAATGTTTCTTGATGGCTCGTCTGTCGTTTTGAGCCAGACAGATACGCTCATGCTAGGTACAATGTTGGGAGCTAAAGCCGTGGGGATTTACAGTGCGGCACTCAAAACATCGCTTTGGGTTCATTTCATTCTCACTGCTGTCAATGCGATTTTTGCTCCCATCATCGCTTCGCTACACGCTCAGGGCGATCGCCAAGGATTGCAGCAGCTAGTATCTACCATTGCGCGGTGGATGTTTTATCCGGCGTTGGCAATTGCGATCGGGCTAATTGTTTTTGCCGAACCCGTACTGCAATTATTTGGCGCGGAATTCACCACAGCTAGAGGAGCGCTGATCGTCTTGATTCTGGGACAACTTGTGAATGTGGGAGCGGGATCGGTAGGATATTTGCTAATCATGACAGGCAACCAAATTCCGGCTGCATCGGTAATGGGAATTAGTGCTTTCACGAATGTAGTTTTAAATTTCGTTGGTATCCACTGGTTAGGAATTGTCGGTGCAGCATTAGCAACGGCATTTTCCATGATGTTATGGAACGTTTGGCTTCATGCGATTGTTGTCAAACGGCTTAATGTTCGCCCCTCGATTCTGGCTACCTTCCGATAAGGCGATCGCTAGGTTAGCAGGGAGCAGGGAGCAGAGAAAAAGGTTTTGCTCCCGTCGTCTTGGTGGCAGTAATTGACTTATCCTTATCTGTAGTTTACTGTTACATTTTTTTGATATAGCAGAAATCCAATATATTGAACAAAAATTAGTTTTGTAGTATCTTAAGTAACGGTCATCCGAACTAAGATCGCTGGCTAAAACTCATGACAGATATATTCAGCGTTGCGGGTAAAGTTGTTTGCATCACGGGTTCTAGTAGAGGATTGGGCAAAGCTATTGCGCGAGGTTTTGCCGAACGTGGCGCAAAAGTGGTTATCTCGTCTTGGAATTCACAAGAATTAGAAGCTACCAGAGAGGAGTTTCAATCGCAGGGATTAGAAGTCTATGCTGTTGAAGTTGATGTCAGTAAACGCGATCGTTGCCAGCAACTCATAGACCGAACAATAGAGCATTATGGCGCGATCGATATCTTAATTTGCAATGCTGGCATCGATATTATCAAACCTGCCGAGCAATACGAAGTGGAAGAATGGGACAAAATTCTCAATATTAACTTGCGGGGATACTATTTCTGCGCCCAGTTCGCCGCCCAACAAATGCTCGATCGCGGCGCTGGTAGTATCATTATGACTTCTTCTATTGCTGGCGCTGTAGGAATACCAGGGTTAGTCCCTTATGCCGCTTCTAAGGGAGGGATTAATCAAATGGTGCGAACGATGGCTGTGGAATGGGCGCAAAAAGGAGTGAGAGTTAACGCTGTCGCGCCTGGATACATTGACAACATGATGGCAGGCGTTGAGTACGACGAAAACGATCCGTATCAGCAACGGGTAACAAGATTTACGCCGATGGGAAGGCGAGGAAAAGTAGAAGAATTTCTTGGTGCATATATTTTCCTCGCCAGCGATGCAGCTTCATACATTACAGGCGAGGTGCTGTATGTAGACGGGGGCTATCATGCAGCGTGAATAAAAAACTATTTGCTCTGTTCGTAACTCTCATCCTCTGGGGTTCTGGCTTTGCGGGCGTGCGAGCAGGTTTACGCGGCTACAGCCCCGAACATTTAGTCGCCTTGCGCTTTGCGATCGCCTCTATGACTCTAACTCTTTATGCCGTTTTCACTCGAATGCGTTTGCCGCAAGTCAAAGACTTACCCGCGATCGCCCTTGGCGGATTTTTAGGTATTAGCACTTACCATTTATGTTTAGCATTTGGACAACAAACTGTCACCGCAGGTGCAGCCAGTCTTTTGAATGCTTCTAGTCCAATTTTTACTGCTTTATTAGCAACAACCTTTTTGGGTGAAAAACTGACAACACGGGGATGGCTGGGAATTGTCATTAGTTTTGCTGGTGCTGCTTTAATTTCACTGGGAGAAATACGAGGATTTCACTTCAACTTCGGCGCGGTGCTAATTTTGTTAGCTGCGATTTCTCAGGGAGTTTATTTCATTTTACAAAAACCACTGTTTCAAAAGTACGGTGCGTTTGAGTTAGCTACTTATACAATTTGGAGTGGCACGATCGCGTTACTAGGATTTTTACCAGATACAGCATCAGTGCGGCTAGCTTCCTTAGAATCAACTCTAGCGATCGCCTATTTAGGCATTTTTCCCGCTGCGATCGCTTATATGACTTGGACTTACACCCTATCGCAAATTTCTGCTGCCAAAGCCGCTAGCTATCTTTATCTCGTGCCATTTCTCGCAATTGCGATCGCCTGGATCTGGCTGCAAGAATTACCCAGTTTGTTATCTATAGTTGGTGGAATAATTACACTTACGGGTGTCTTCTTAGTCAATCTCCAAGAAACATAAATTAGCTCGCGAAACCGCTTTATATAGCAATCCTAGCTCGTTTGTGAATAACAGGCAGTTTCATTGTCAGGTGGGCAATGCCTACCCTACGTTTAAAAAAATTAATAAAGCAAATCAAAAACTTAGTTAACATAGCTTTCGATTTGGGTATTTTATCAAGAGAGAGCAGGGAGCAGGGAGTAGGGAGCAGAGGAAAAAGACTTGGCTAATCTTGCTTGTAGACAGTTGAAATGTCCTAATCTATCCGCTCTCTGCTATATATTACGGATTGGAGAATTCGTACTGATTTTGGAAGAAGTAGATGTGATTCGGCAAGACTTAGCCGAGACAGTTTTTAGTCACACTCATGCTGGAGCAATTTCCGATCGCCAAAACCTACAAGAGCAATTCCCCAGTGACGAGATTCAACTTGATGAGAATGGCAGTAATGCAGGAGCAGCAACTGTAATTCAACTACCGTCTATTTTCCCTGAAGCCGCAGAAATTCCTCTAAGCGATCGCCAATTTGGTTAACTCTGGCAATGTTTTAGCTGCAATCGTGCTACAAGATATCTTAGAACTTCCACGCTCGGAAGGGGAAACTCAGGAAACCTTAATGCGATCGTGCCATCTCAACCAAGTGTTACTAGCAACTAATCTTGCTACCGCAGAGGCGATCGTGCATTATCTCAGAAGCATTTATCAGGTCACTAGTAGATAGCAGTCGGTAGTTGGTAATTGGTAGTTTCTTCCCCAGCTCCCTTAGCTCTCTTCTTCCCTACTCCCTGCTCCCTACTCCCTGCTCCCTCATAAGGGTTGCAATTGCGAATTAATCAGCGTACTGGCAGCATCTTTGTTAATGGGTTTGGCGAAAAAGTAGCCTTGTCCGTATTGGCATTCTAGAGCGTTGAGTTGTGCTAGCTGAGCCGCAGTTTCTACACCAGTTACCGTTGTCTCTACACCCAAGTTGCGAGAGATCGCCACGATTGTCCGCAAAATCTCTAAGCTCTCTTCATCAGTATCAATTTGATTGACGAGGGAGCGATCGACGCTGAGGCGATCGAATTTTTCATAGCACATGCGATTGGGGAGCCTTTGCAGTAAGCTCAAAAATGAATAGCCAATACCCAAATTATCAATTTGTAATTCTACATTTAATGCTTTGAGTTCTATTACCCTTTGATTGGCAAATTCAATATCCGATAAGATGGCGCTTTCAGGAATTTCCAGACGCAAATTTCGAGGATTCAATCCAGTCTGTTCCAGAACGAGTCCCAACTGCGCTACAAGATTTGGATAAGCGAACTGGGTGCTGGAAAGATTCACGCTCACAGTCAAAGGAATTTTGGGATAGCACTCTTGCCACAGGCGTAGCTGTTGACAAGCTTGCCGCAACGACCACCAGCCGATAGTTGAGATCGCGTCTGTTGCTTCTAGAGCAGAAATAAAGTCCGTAGGTGAAACTACACCTTGCGTGGGGTGCTGCCAGCGTAAGAGCGCTTCAAACCCAACAATTCTATTGGTTTGCAACACAACAATCGGTTGGTAGTGAATCTCAAATTCACCCTGCTCGAATGCTTGCTCAATTTCCTGTAGCTGAATTTTGGACTGGCGATCGAGTGCAGCAATAGGTGTATCTAGAATATGCTGCCGCTTTGTTCTCGGAACGATAAGTTCATCCAGTAGTTTTTCTTGGCTGGCAGGTAATTGTTTGGGAATTGGAGAGTTTTGTGGCTTATATTCAGGTACGAGCTGTTGTAATAAGAAGGCGATCGCCGGAGCATCATTTTGCCGTGCGGCATCGCACAGTGCTTCTACCAAAGAATTTAAAGTTTTTGGCGTAAAGTTACTGGCATTTTTGACAATCAGAATTTTTTCGTGTTCTGTCTTTTCGTACTGTTCGCCGGGGATGAACAGTTCTTCAAATAGCTTTTCTCCTGGTCGCAACCCCGTAAACTGAATTTTAATATCCTTATCGACCTGCAATCCAGACAGCCGAATCAAATCTTTCGCTAGATCCACAATCTTCACTGGCTGTCCCATGTCTAGCATCAATATGGCTCCGCCGCAGCCAACAACCGCCGCTTGCAACACCAATTGCACGGCTTCGGGAATTGTCATGAAATAGCGTCGAATATCGGGATGAGTAACGGTAATCGGTCCCCCTTTAGCAATTTGTTGCTTGAAGGTAGGCACGACACTACCTCTGCTACCCAGCACGTTACCAAACCGGACGACGACATAAGGTTTGCCGCTCTTTTGCGCTGCTTGCAGAACGAGCATTTCAGCAGTCCGCTTGCTAGCTCCCATAATATTAGTTGGGTTGACTGCCTTATCCGTAGAAATCATTACGAATTGGTTGACATCGTATCTCAGAGCAAGATCGAGCAGGTTTTTCGTCCCTAAGACGTTGTTGGTAATCGCTTCTGGTGAGTTCACCTCCATCAGGGGTACGTGCTTGTGCGCGGCAGCATGGAAAACGATATCTGGGCGAAATTGGTCAAAAGCATACTCTAAGCGCGATGGAAAGCGAATATCGGCGATAAAAGCACGCAGATGTGGCATATATCCCTGCATCGTGCCGTCTTGCCGCAGCACTTCCATGACTCGTTCCAATTCTTGTTGGATGTAAAAGACCGAATTTTCGCCGTGTCCTACCAGCATGATTTCTGCGGGACGACAGCGAAAGACTTGACGGCAAAGTTCGCTACCAATCGACCCACCTGCGCCGGTTATAAGTACTTTTTTACCTGTTAATAACTGCGAGACTTTTTGCCCGTCTGTTTGAATTGGTTCCCGACGCAATAAGTCTTCAATTTTGATTTCGCGAATGCTTTCGATCGCCACGCGACCGTTGAAACCGTTGACAATTTCGCTGACGCTAGGTAAAGTGCTGGTACGCACGCCGCTCGATTGACAGATATCTAAGATCTCGCGAATGACTTCGCCAGGGGCGCTCGGCATGGCGATCGCGACGCGATCGACACGCAAGGAACGTACAATTTTCGGGATTTGATGGCGATCGCCAACTACAGGTAAACTGCGAATTCTTAATTGCAATTTCGCCGGATCGTCGTCGATAAAAGCGATGGGGTAAAGATTGAAGTGTGGGTTCTGCTGCATCTGTTGGGCAATTGTCACGCCTGCATTACCCGCACCAACAATTAGCAAGCGTTCGCTACTTTTAGGTTGAGCCTGCCTGTGGTTTGCTCTTTCGACCACTCGAATGCTCAAGCGAAGTCCACCCAAGAAGATTAGGCTGAGTATTCCATCTAGCAGCGCTAGCGATCGCGGCAAGACAGCGGAAAAATTAGACCAGTTATTGAAGGCATAGACAATTATTGTTTCGAGGACAATCGCTGCTAATATCAGCATGACGATTTGCGTCAGCTCGTCAATACTAGCGTAGCGCCAACACCGTCGATAAAAACCACAACTATATAAGATGCTCAGTTTTACAATGATAAATAGGGTAGAGACAATCGCTAACTGAAGCCCATGAGTGTTGAGGGTTTCACCAATGTTAAATTCGTCCAAGCGCAGGCTTAGTGCTAGGACTGGCGCGATCGAAAATACGATTGTGTCGAGAATAATAAAATGTCGATTTCTGATTCCCAATAAAGCTTTGGATACTTGTTCTACTATGATTTTCATTTTGTTGACAGGTGCTTCGGAAATTGAAGAGTTTAAGCTTCATTTACTTAAGATTTTGCAGCAGATGCTACATGCAATTTTTGCACGAATACTTATCTCTGCTTTCGATCGCTACAGTCTGCAATTGGAATAAACAGCCGAACAATTCAGGCATTTTACGCCCAATTCAGGATACTGCGATATTTTTGAAATCTGAAAAAACATGAACAACCTAGTGCTTAGATATCTCTAGCACAACGACAGGATGCTCGCCAAATTAGACCGAGCTTCTCGTCCATTTTTTCAGAAAAAGCTAATACGCTCTATTTTAATTGAATGGATTTTAACGTTGTAGATAAATCAATAATATGATGCCAGGATTTCCATCAGCATCTTTAAACTGTGCCAGTTCGATCGCAAAAAATTGAGTTATTAATCATTACTTTTTTCTTTGTATTCCTCCTCTCCTATATATCAACGCTCGCTAAGAGTTTACCACAACTTTCACACCCCTTGAAAGAATTTTTACCGCAGACTCATAAAATTTTGAGTTTTTTTGATACTGAATATCAGTAAAATTACAGTTGACGAAGCATTTTTAGATACATATAGATTTGGTGAAAGAAAAACTTTAACTTCACCCAAACTGGCTCGAATTCGACACAGTTTTAGGGCAATGCTGCAAATTTCGACACAGGTTTTGCCGCTGTAGCTGCACCACGGGAAATGAGATTGGAGATAGGGAGGTATTACAACCTTCTGAGCTTACAGCCACTATACCAATAAAAACAGTTATTAATAATTAAAATAGCAGTAATCATCAACTAGAGAAACTAGCAAAAACAGGTAATATTTAGATTTATCTTCATAAAAGGCGCTTTGTAATTACAATCGCCCTAAAAAACCTAAAAATAAGAACACAACTGTAGTATGTCAAAAACTCGACCAACCTGAATCTACCAAATACTTAAAGCTAAAACTAATCGTACTGGGTCTTGATTCGACTAGGTTGAGGAGAGGCAAAAGGAAAGTCTCCAAGTCAGAAGTCAAAGTACATCCCATACCCCGATTCGCGGATTACCGATCGCCGATCGCGTGGCAGTATAGATAAAGAATACGTCAGCCATGTCGTAGATCGACAGCAGCCGCAGTGCAGATTACTTTTTTAGGAACCAGTTCCGGCGTACCGACGCGATCGCGTAATGTTTCTAGTGTTGCCCTTCGCCTACCGCAACGAGCCGAAGTCTGGCTATTTGACTGCGGGGAAGGAACTCAGCATCAGATTATGCGGAGTGACTTAAAAATTAGCCAAATTAACCGCATTTTCGTCACTCACATGCACGGCGATCATGTTTTTGGATTAATGGGATTGCTAGCCACCTGTGGTTTAGCGGGTAGTCCGCATCGAATTGATATTTACGGTCCGCCAAAGTTAGAAGAGTATCTCCGCGCCTGCGGTCGCTATTCTCAAACTCATCTATCTTACCCGCTGCACGTCCATACAGTACAGCCTGGGATTGTTTACGAGGATGAAGAATTTACAGTGAGTTGCGATCGCTTAGAGCATCGCGTCCCCGCTTTTGGCTATCGGATTGCTGAAAAAGATCGTCCTGGGCGGTTCGATGTCGAAAAAGCCAAGGCGTTAAACATCCCTCCTGGGAGAGTATACGGTCAACTGAAGCGGGGTGAAACTGTAACTCTCAATGATGGACGGGTCATTCGGGGAGTCGATCTATGCGGTGACACAGAAGCAGGGCGCAAGCTAGCATACTGCACCGATACAATTTTCTGCGATGGGGCGGTTGCTCTTGCCCAAGGTGCGGACGTATTGATTCACGAAGCGACATTTTCTCATATCGATGCAGAACTCGCTTTTCAACGTTTGCATTCCACATCAACGATGGCAGCACAAACGGCATTAGCTGCCCAAGTGAAGCTGCTAATTATGACACATTTTAGCCCTCGCTATGCTCCTGGTAATGACATTCAATTGCAACACCTTCTAGAAGAAGCGCGGGCGATCTTTCCCAATACTGAAATGGCACACGACTTTTTAACTTATGAAATTCCCCGTCGTCGCCAACCAGAGGGAGAAAAGCAAGCGGCAAAGGTCTAGTTGAGCTGCGTGCCTAATTTATTGAAGCTATCTAACCGCGATCGCGCATTGACATCAGCCGTTGTTGTATGTCTTTGAGCTTTACTTGGGAGTTGACTGGCGATCGCGGCGGGGGAACGTCAAGGTTGGGCCAACTCAGTAAGTCGTTGCAAGGACAGCAAGCCGGAGGCATTCCCACATTACGCATGGGTACGGGCATAGCACAACGGGCGCAAGGAGACACATCCCATTCTGGCGTGAGTAAATCGGCTACTGATTCCTCTGTTCCTTCCAAGTAGCAGTCGCCTGCATCGGGTGCGTTAATACGTTGCCAGCAATCTTCAAAAGCTTGGCTGTAGCGATCGCCTTTTATCACTGGTTGTGGTAGCAAGCGTTCTTGTCCGTCGCGGATGACGACATGCTTACCTAACTGAAACCAGTATGCGAGATATCTTCTAACGTCTTGTGTGGATGCCATTTTAAGAAGGGAGTAGGGAGTAGGGAGTAGGGAGTAGGGGGAAGAGAGCTGAGGGAGACAAGGGGGACAAGGGGGACAAGGGAGCAGAGGAGCAGAGGGGCAGAGGAGATGTCGGGAGCAATTCTGGTTCCACTGGTTCCACCAGCCACTAGCCACTCACTACACCCCACACCCCACACCCCACACCCTACACCCTTTCTTCACTGATAACTGACTCTATGCTATCGTTTCTCGTTTAAAGGGGTAGGTAGTGGAGAACCCAGCAGACTGAGGTTCAGGACGTGTCCACCGACGATGAGGTAAACGGGGTTGGCAACAGCTCCTAAGCGACGGACTAAATGACCTAAGCGATCGCGAAACAACCTGCCGCTTGAATAAGCTGGCACTACGCCCCAGGTAGCTTCTTCTGCTACAACAATTACATCTTTATTGTCTAAGCGCTCTAAACTTAAGATTAAATTTTGCTCCGTTGCTGCCCAAGTAATGCTATCCTGCTCCAGCAAATTCGCTACCCACGTTCCAAGCGAATCGACTAGCAAGCAGCAACAGGAGGGAGCTGTGGCGATTGTTTCGGTTAAGTTTTCTGGCGCTTCTACGGTTAACCAGCCAGCAGGACGGCGATCGCGGTGTTGGGAGATCCGTTGTTGCCACTCAGGATCGTTGGCATTGGTTTGAGCCGTCGCAATGTAAATCACAGATTTTCCAGATTGCATTGCTAGAGTTTCTGCCCATTCACTTTTACCAGATTTAGTTGGTCCAGTAACGAGTACAATTCGACTCGAAGGAGAAGTTGGCATCATTGTTGTAAGTCGTAAGTCGTAAGTCGCAATTAAAACACGCACCACTCACTACACCCTACACCTCACACCCTATTGATTACTAACCACTAGCCACTAGTCACTAGCCACTAAATATAAACACATGAAACAGGCACTACAACGAATTCACGCAACTTTAGACCAATTAGAGACGCTCAAGCAGTTTATCACTGAACCGTCTACTGTTACCGATCGCCCGATCTCATTTCAGATTTTGCCAGTAGCTCCAAAAGTCGATTTACCTCCACCATCAGCAGTAGAGAGCGAACTTCCCCAGTCACCACAGTTACCCCAGTTTTCTACTAGCAGCGTTGAACCGTCATCAACAACGACAACTCAAATAGAGCGATCGCCATCAGCACCAATTGTCGATTTAGAACAAATAGCACAGAGAATTCAAGCACTCTACTACGAAGGTCCAATTGTTGATGCTTGGATCGATTCTTATCCAACTGCTCCAGAATCGGACGACGCGATCGAGGAAATCGTCTTTGAACGTCCAGATTTATCGACAACAGATTTATCTCCAACTAGCTATCGTGTTTGCGGTCTCGATGCCTCCGGTGAGCAATGGTCTTATCCTTGTCCTCTCGATCAATTGTTGGAGCTGAGTGTCGCGATCGCTCGCTATCACAAAATACAAGAACTCTTAGCACAAAAACGCCAGTTAGAAACTCAACTCAATTCGAGCGCGATCGCCTCAGAAAACGATAAGTTTTGACAGTTGCATTTTTCAATTTGTGCTGATTTTATCTATGAACATCCTATAGATCTATACAGATACTTGACAAAGAAACTTTGCAGCAAAATCGCCAGATGAATTATGGCATGAGCGCTGAGTTATTGTCTCAGTTGTAGCAATAGCGATCGATTGCGGCGCGATCGCTTCTTTTGACAATCGAGCAACAGATACAGAAATAACCTCATCTTCTGATAAACTATGCCTCATACTATTCCTGAATGGTAGAAATTACCTAATTGGAATGGTGAAACTCCATCGAGCGCTCTTGTTGGTGTCAGGTGGTTGAATTTAACATAAAACATTAAGTTTTGCGATGATTAAAACTTTTTTGGGTATCTGTTTCCACAAACCAGAGGAGAGGTGGGAATGGATGTAAGCTTGATCGCGTCTAACGTTCTGAGTCCGCCAGTGCTGTTCTTTTTTCTGGGGATGTTAGCTGTTTTTCTCAAATCAGATTTAGAAATTCCTCAACCATTACCCAAACTTTTTTCGCTTTATCTCCTATTTGCCATTGGGTTTAAAGGAGGAAACGAACTTGTCAAAAGCGGAGTCAGCCAAGAAGTCATACTTACCCTTTTGGCAGCGGTGATGATGGCTTGTATCGTGCCGATTTATACATTCTTTATTCTCAAAGTCAAACTCGACTTGTATAACGCAGCTGCGATCGCGGCTACTTATGGTTCTATCAGTGCTGTCACCTTCATTACTGCTGGTTCTTTTCTGACTGAACTGGGAATTGATTTTAGCGGTTACATGGTAGCGGCTTTAGCTTTGATGGAATCCCCAGCAATTATTGTCGGACTGCTTTTGGTGAAACTATTTGCGATCGACAAGCAAGACGGCGATTTTTCTTGGTCGGAAGTTTTGCAAGAAGCTTTTCTCAACAGTTCGGTTTTTCTTTTAGTTGGTAGCCTAATAATAGGTGCAGTGTCAGGAGAAAAAGGCTGGAAGGTAGAAGAACCATTCACTCAAGGCATATTTTACGGAGTCTTGACCTTCTTTTTGTTAGATATGGGATTAGTTGCTGCTGGAAGAATCAAAGATCTAGGTAAAACTGGTACGTTTTTGATTTCTTTTTCTATATTGATACCAATAGTTAATGCGGCAATTGGCATACTTTTAGCAAAAGCGATCGGGATGCCGCAGGGAAATGCACTTTTATTTTCGGTGTTGTGTGCGAGTGCCTCTTATATAGCGGTTCCAGCTGCTATGAGGATGACGCTACCAGAAGCCAATCCTAGCCTTTACGTTACTGCCGCTCTAGCACTGACATTTCCCTTCAATATCATTGTGGGAATTCCTTTGTACTTGTACGGCATCAATCTGCTTTGGGGGTAGAAATTATGCACGCGGTCAAAAGAATAGAAGTCCTTGCCGATTCGATAGAGCTGCCAAAAATTTTAGCAGGTTTGGATAAGGCAGGCATCATCGGACACACCGTCATCCGAAATGCGATCGGTAGAAGTCCTGGTGCAGATGCAACACAGCTTGATAATGTCTACATTATTGCTTTTTGTATGCCAGAACAGATTAAGCCAGTCATAGAAAACATTCGACCGATCCTGAATAAATTCGGCGGTGCTTGTTATATCTCCGATGCAATGGAGATTCGTTCTGTTAGATGTATTGCTTCGCTTTAATCAGTTATCAGTTATCAGTGGCTGGTGGCTAGGGTGCTGCTGCCTAGTTACTTGCTTTGTCAGGAAGGATTATGAGTCGTCAGAATAAGTTTATCGATCGCCGTCAGTTTTTGAAGATAGCGGGTGTTGGTGTTAGCGTTGCTGCAAGTAGCCTACTTGGTTACGCTCGATCGGCGCAAGCCGCAGTTACAGAAGACATTGAACCTGAGAGTCCTAATACAGCATTGAAAAGATTGTTAGCAGGAAATCAACGTTTCGTGCAGCAAAAGCTGGAACATCCGCATCAATCGCAGACACGCTTGCAAGAAGTGGCTACCGCACAGCATCCGTTTGCTACTCTTCTAAGTTGTGCTGATTCTCGCGTTCCGGCGGAAATTTTGTTCGATTTGGGAATTGGCGATTTGTTTGACGTGCGGATTGCTGGAAATATTGTGACTGCTGAAGCACTCGGCAGCTTAGAATATGCTGCAGCAATGTTAGGAACTCCCCTAATTATGGTATTAGGTCACGAACGATGTGGTGCAGTTACAGCAGCAGTCAAAGGCAAGCCACTTCCAGGACAAATTAGCAGTTTTGCAAAAGCGATCGAACCTGCGATAACTACGTTAAGCTCCGCTAACGCGCAACTTAATAATAAATCAAATAGTAAATCGGCAGACGATTTAGTTGAAAATGCAGTTGTGGCAAACGTGCGCTACCAAGTAAAAAAATTAGAGCAATCGGATCTTTTAATGCAACTGGTACGAGAAGGCAAACTGCAAATTGTTGGAGGACGCTACGATTTAGACACAGGAGAAGTAGCGATCGTGACTTGAGCGATAATTTCAATTTACAAAAGTCACTAAAGCATCCATCAAAAAATAGGAAGGGCTGGTGAAGCCTTTTTTGAATATTTTGTAAGTAGTATTCTAGGTTGGATCTATAGACCAGTTCACCAAGAATCCGATTTTGGGGTTGATGGATATATCGATATTGTTAAAGATGGCAACGTAACAGGTAAGAGCATTGCTGTTCAAATCAAGTGTGGGAATTCTTACATTTCAAAGAAGTCTAAAGGTGGAATCAAGTATGAAGGCAAGAATAAACACCTAAATTATTATCTGAATTTACAAAGTCCAATCATTTTTGTAGTCCTAAATGATGATTTTTCTAAAATCTTTTGGGTTCTATTTGATATTGAGAAAACACCTGAAAGCAAGTCTGGTTGGTGGATTGAAATACCTAAACAAAATAAATTAGATACAACTGTCAAAGACATTTATTCTAGAATAGCGGGTGAATCTGAGGACTACTCAGAAGAGATACAAAGATTATGGGCTATGAACAAAGCCCTCAGCGAAGCTTCTTTATTAGTCTTTGCAGTCTCAAAATCTGAGATCATTGGTAGTGACTTGTCAACTCTTGATACTTTGGTTAAAAGACTGACGAAAAATAAAGAGATGACGATTAGTAAAAGAGCTTCTGCTGAGATCTTTTTTCCTGAATACGATTCTGACCCCAGAGAACTTTATCAGATCCCAGAAGTACGACGATGGTTTCGGAAAACAATAGATGAAGAGTTTCCTTGGTTCTATTTCCTCAATCATAATGTAGGTATTAGTCTTACGGTACTTTACTGCTGTACTTGTAAAGTTTCATTTCAAGGGATATACGACAACAAGCATGGTCTTGAACTCGATCCTGATGAAACTGGTTGGTGGCTTGAACAAAACTTTTTGAACCTGAACAAGTTTGTAGAGGTTAATGGAATTTCTGAAAAAATCAATCGAGAAGTTTCTGCTGGGATAGCCAATTGGTTCAAGGCATTTTTAAGCAGTGATGCAGCTAATTTTGTTACGAACTAATACAGTGTTTGCGAACTCTCAGTTTGGTTGCAAGAATATTTGGATGAGATGTGGGATCGGCAAATTGTAGCCGATTTAGGATCGGGTAAACTAGACAATCTAATTGCTAAAGCAGAGGCAGATATTACAACTCATAGCTAGCAAATGCACTCACGCAGCAAATATTATTAGAGCGATCGCCATGCCAAGATCTGCTATCAGCTTAGATTTAGAACCAGGTCAAAAAGCGACTTTGCAACCCGTAACTTGGTAGGGATTTGATAAATTTTTTTTCTAAGTTAGGAGAACGACGGCTTGCTGAGGAGGCAGTGCTTTGAAGGTAAGAATAGAATCATTCTGGTACAAATTAGGTCAGCAGAACATCTAGAACATGAAGCTTTAGCAGCAATTTACAATAATCGTAGAGAACTTTAGGAGAAAAGTTGATGACATTGCAAGAATTGCAAAACCAGGCGTTGCAGTTGCCAATTGGCGATCGCTGGCAGTTGGTACAAACTCTTCTAGATTCTCTAAAACAGGAAACACAGCCTCAATTGAGACGGAGAAACCTGTCGCGGCTGCGAGGGATTGCAAAGAGTTCGCCAGCTTTAGGGGAGACTGATACTATAGAGGATTACGTAACTTATTTGACCGAGAAATACCAGTAATGCGGGTTTTGATTGATACTAATGTGGTTCTTGACTTTTTACAAGAGCGGGAACCGTTTGTGGAAAATGCAGCCAGACTATTTGAGCGTCTTGATACTGGAGAGATCGAGGGACTGATTGCAGCAACGACAATATCCGCAGAACAGCAGGGAGAGTAGTGGCTCAAGATGCGATCGCTCAAGTTCTGGCAGATCTAAACATTTGTGCAGTCAGTCGAGAAGTACTGGAACAAGCTCTTGCATTGAATTTTCAAGATTTTGAGGACGCAGTACAGTATGCCTGCGCGATGATGCATAACGTAGATGCAATAGTGACTCGCGATAGAGCTGGATTTGTTAATGCAGAGATTCCTGTAGTGTTACCTGAAGAACTTGATACTATTAGCAGTAGTGGGTGAAGAAAATAAAGCAACATTCGGCGCGACATAGCTTTACCCCTCAAGCCTTCAGTTGGAGCAGTTTAGCAATTTCAGCTAGTTCAGCTTGCTGTTTTTTAGTTAGCGATCGCCGTGCCATGAGAATTCATCTATTCAGCAAGCGATCGCACCCCTCCATCCTAAAACAGCACGATCGCCTCCCATCTACCTATTCACATCCAACAACCGCGAAGTCATAAATCGATCCATCCAATTTTCGAGGTAAGTTATATTTGCCTGTTGTTCCGATGGATCTTCAGTATTTGCGGGATAAGGCATCAATCCTAAAATTGCGGCTGTGGTAACGCAGAACATCGACTTTTGAAAAGTCATACAAATTTGTACTCGTAAATCATCTTCTCCGCGCTTGCTATGACGATAAATTTTATGCAGATACTCGGGTAAGTAATGCCGCATATCTTGCATCAACAGCGTGGGAGGAATGCCAGCACCGCCAATTGGTAACGGATCTGCATATAACGCACCGTAGGCAAATCGCGCTTGATCGGGGGGAATTTGATGTGCTTGAGCGTTGTAAGAAACTGTACCTTGGAACGGCGTACCTCGGAAGAAAACCGCCTCTACGTAGGGTACGGCTGTATCAGAAAGGAAAGTTAAACCCGCACTTTTGGGAATAATTTCATACTCTTTGCCTTTAATTTTTACCGTGTAAGAAATTGGTGTATTGGCATCAGCAACCAAACCATTTAAGATATGTTCAACTACCTGCGGAATAGTTTTAATTTCACCGCGATCGTAGCGATCGCTCAGCTTCAAAAACATATCGCTCATGATGTGCCAAAATTGACCCAAGCCGCTGTAATAAGCTTGCTGGCGCACCAATTCTGGTAAAAATTCTGGGAAAAGCTGGTTTAATCCCAAAACCAAAGGATTGTTTGTAAACTTGGCTTGAATAGCTGCTGCTGCTCGTTCTTTAAATTCCAGCGTATCTAAATAAGCATCCAAACCGCCGCCACCATGCCAGAACATAGCTTTCATACAGTATTCAGCGTATTCAAAATTGATGCGATCGTGCCACCAATGACGGAGTAATTTCCTAATAGAAAATTCTCCGTTGAAATACTTGAAAAAGGGAAAAAAGACTAAAAACTGATTCTCTGAGATATATATTAAATTTCGCCAGTAGGCATCCAAAACTACACCGTAGCTTTTGAGAATTCCTACAACTTCTAAAACATTTTCAGGAGTATCTGCGAGTAGAGCTTCTCCTGTTTGTAACTTTTGAATATATTCTGCTAAAGGATGGCTGGTAGGCTTGTTAGTGATGCTGACCATTGCTAATTATCAGTTATCAGTTATCAGTTGTCAGTTGTCAGCGATCGGCGTATAGACTTTGCATGTCATGTCTGGTCATGTCTGTACGCAGCGCTCGGCAAATGGTTTTATTGGCGGAATAGAACTATATATTTCATTCTTCCATACATCGGTTGGTAAAACCTGCTCCTACCGGGATGAATCTTGTTAGGAGGGACAGATTTTAGTAAAACCATTTCTACGATCGCGGATTCTTGACCGCTAGATGAGCGATCGCCTCTACATTATTTACCATTGCCGTAGTTGTCCGTTCGCTCCACCGCGCCATCCAACTCGGTTGAATCCCCAACACTACAATTAGTATTGCTAAAGCGATCGCGGGAATACGATCCGACCAGTAAACTTTAGGTAAATTCTCAACCTGGGGCGATAGCCGTCCGAAAAAGGCGCGGTTTACCAAGAGTAAGAAATACACCGCAGTCAAACCAGTACCTACCATACTGAGGAGAGTTTGGGTAGGGAAGACGGGAAAACTGCCGCGAAAAACGAGAAACTCTGCCACAAACCCTACCATACCAGGAATTCCAGCGCTTGCCATCACGCCCAAAATCATCAAGCTGCCAATGACAGGTAAACCTCGCTCGGGGTTGAGTAGTCCTCTTAACACTTGAGTATCCCGACTACCCGCTTTTTCGTAAACAACTCCCACTAGTAAAAACAGTAGTGCCGAAATTAAACCGTGACTGATCATTTGCAACACGGTCGCCAAAATACTCAAAGGTGTCGCCGCCGCCGCTGCCAGTAACACGTAACCCATGTGACCGATAGAGCTATAGGCTACCATCTTTTTCATATCAGTTTGGGCGATCGCGCAGGAAGCCCCATACAACACGCTGACCACTGCCCAAGTTGCCAGCCAAGGGGCGAATGCTGCCCAAGCCTCCGGTAACAAGTCCATGCCAAAGCGCAACAAACCGTAAGTTCCCAATTTCAACAACACCCCTGCCAGTAGCACGGAAACGGGTGTAGAAGCCTCGACGTGAGCATCTGGTAGCCAAGTATGGAAAGGAACCAGAGGGATTTTAATCCCAAAACCTACAACAATTGCCCCTAGTAAAATGAATTGCGCTGTCAACGGTAAACTCAAAGCAGCCGTGCGTAAGGGTTCGTAAGCAAAAGAACCCGTACCGCTTAATAAAACTAGACCCAAAAAGGCAGCTAAAATCAGAATGCCTGAAATTGCCGTATAAATTAGAAACTTCGTCGCTGCATAGCCGCGCCTTGTGCCACCCCAAATCGCAATTAACAAATATAGGGGAATCAGTTCCAGTTCGTAGAACAGAAAGAATAGCAAGAGATCCTGAGACAGGAAAGCTCCAGCAACACCCGTATTGAGTAGCAGAATGAGAGAATAGTAGAATCGCGATCGCGCCACTTGGTTATTGGTGCTGTAAAGTGCAACGCAAGTGAGTAAGCCATTCAACACCAATAATGGGAAAGATAACCCATCCACGCCTAAGCGATAGCTCAAACCCAAAGCATCTATCCAAGGTAGTGCTTCTTGAAACTGAAAAGCACCATCTCCAGGATCGAATCGAAACCCGAGAACAATACTCCAAATAAATGTAGCAGCAGTAACTGCTAAAGCAATATAGCGCGATCGTGTCTCACCTGAAGGCAAAACCCAGATTAGCACCGCACCTAAGACTGGTAAGCAAATGAAAGCACTGAGCATCTCTATAGAGGGAGTAGGGAGTAGGGAGTAGGGAGTAGGGGAAAAAGAGCTGAGGGAGACAAGGGGGACAAGGAAGACAAGGGGGACAAGGGAGCAGAGGAGCAGAGGGGCAGAGGAGATGTCGGGAGCAATTCTGGTTCCACTGGTTTCACCAGCCACTAGCCACTCACTACACCCCACACCCTACACCCTTTCTTCACTGATAACTGATAACTGACAACTGATAACCAGTCACTGAAAAATGTATCCTAAAGACCAGCTGATAATTAAGCCGAGCAGACCGACTCCGAGGAGGATGGTTAGCATATAGGCTTGCGATTGACCGGAGATGGTGTACTTCAAGCTTTGACCGCTAAAGATGGTGACAATGCCAACTAGATTTACTAAGCCATCTAAGATGTAGCGATCGATCCAGGCGGAAATTTTGGAGATCGAATTCACTGCCAAAACAACGGTGACTTTGTAAACCTCATCTACATAGAAATCGTAGCCCAACAAGTCTTGCAAAAATCGCCACTGCAATTGCACGGGTCGCGACCAAGCTTTATGCAGGTATATTGTCGAGCCGATTGCCAGCCCTAATCCACTTGATGCCATTAAGAGAGTAACTGCTTGCCAGTTGATGTTTTCCCAACTCGGTAACAATCCCCACTGCTGTAACATCAACGGAACTAGCAGAGTTACTATTGTCAGCGACACCATAGGTAAAGCCATATGCCACATGACCTCTGGAGCGCGACGAGTTTTTGGCTGCGGGTCGCCCCAGAAGACGAGTCGGAAGAGGCGAGTGAGATTGAGTGTCGTTAAACCATTAACTACGAGCAATACGCCGACAACCCAAGGGCTAACTATCCAAAAGCCGTTTGCCCATTGCACCATTGCCCAGAAGCTACCCAAAGGGATGAACGTCACCAGTCCGGCTGCGCCGACGACAAAAGCCGTTGTGGTCGCAGGCATCCGCGACCACAAACCTCCCATTTCCGTTAAATCTTGGGTGTGTGTGGTGGCAATGATCGAGCCTGCACTCATAAATAGTAATGCCTTGGCGATCGCGTGGGTAAATAGCAACATCAGCGCTACGCCACCCTGTTGCAAGCCTACCGATAAAAAGACCAGTCCCATGTATGCGCTAGTCGAATGGGACAGCGCCCGTTTAATATCAATTTGGGCGATCGAAACTAACGATGCTCCTACTGCCGTTACCGTGCCGAGAATGACTAAAATTTCAGATGCTACAGGTGACAGCGCCAATATGGGCTGCAATTTATACAATACATATGCCCCACCCGATACCACCATCGAGTTTCGCAGTACGGAAGCGGGGTTGGGACCTTCCATCGCCTCGTCTAACCATAAATGCAAGGGAAATTGAGCGCACTTCCCGGCTGGTGCAGCAATTAAAGCTATGCCTAGTAGCGTTGATGTTAAAGGCGATAGTTGCGCTGTCTGCGCCCATTCATTCAAGTCGGAGAAGTTCAGGCTACCGGCGAAGGAAGCGAGTGTGACAACTCCCATCAATAACAGTATGTCCCCTACCCGTTTTGTTAAAAAGGCATCCCTTGCCGCTGTTACTACCAACGGCTGAGCGTACCAAAAGCCGACCAGCAGATAGGTAGAAAGCGTCAGTATTTCTAGTAAAGCGTAGCTAAGGATCAAGGAATCACTCAAAGCCAAGCCCGATAGCGCTGCCTCAAAAAATCCCATCAAGGCAAAAAATCGCGCTATGGCATAGTCTTTCTCCATGTACCCCAAGGCGTAAATCTGTGCCAGCAAGCTCAAACCAGTAATGAGAACTGCTGCACCGAGGGTGACTGGCGATACGTCCAACGCAAAAGATAAATCTAAGTCGGCAGCTTTGAACCAGGTAAACAGAAAGCTTTGCGGTTCTCGATCCCACATATCCATCAGCAGAATAACGCTGTGGATAAAAGCCACCACGGTCATTAATAAGTTCAGGTAAGCGGCGGGTCTCGGTCCAGTGCGACGCACTATTCCCGTCGCCCAAGGTAAGGTGAGGACTGCACCAATCAAACCATAGAAGGGAACCCACCAACTATTTATGAATAAAAACTGCGTCATTTGCAATTTTCCTACTTATTTGCAACTAAAAAAAATTTTATTTGGTAGCAATTCTAGTTCTCTCAGTAGAGATGTTTGAATTTTTTTAATTTCTGTTTGTCAATCTCGTTCGGACTATTTTTGTTCTTTGAATGTTTTCATTATTAATAGTTTTTCCTTACAAAATGTAGCCGGATAAGTATTTCCTCATCTGATTTCCACTCTTGCCAAATTTCACTCTTTGTATTAATCGTGTAAAATGGATTTAGCTTGAGTGTAGGCAATTATAGCACCCAAGCAGGCGAGATTTCGTCGGTCAGTGGCTATCGGTCAGTAAAAACTCCTAGAACCATCAGAGGCGACCTTCGGCAATCGCTCTAGAGGATGAAGTCACTGAGTTATAAGTTTGCTTTATCTAAATGTAATTAAAAAATTATAAAACAAAAGTAGAATAGCGATAAATAGGGGCGGTTTAGATGTCAGATCGAGCTAAAAACGCACCGTTAAGTTTTTTTAAACATTCTCATTCAAAATTATCATAATGATTTATATTGTCAGGGGAGCAAAGCTTCCCTATGCTTATTTCAGGAAGACTTTTTTCTAATTAAGAATGGGTATTCTCGTCAAAAATTTACTGTCAAACTAAATCCACTAGGTTTACTTACGCGCCATCAAGGAGAAGAGTAAAAATGCCGATCGCGGTTGGAATGATTGAGACCAAGGGCTTTCCCGCAGTTGTTGAAGCAGCAGATGCGATGGTAAAAGCTGCCCGTGTCACTCTAGTGGGTTACGAGAAAATTGGTAGCGCTCGCGTCACGGTGATCGTGCGGGGCGACGTTTCAGAAGTACAAGCTTCGGTTTCCGCTGGCATTGAAGCAGCTAAACGAGTCAATGGTGGTGAAGTTCTCTCCACCCACATCATTGCCCGTCCCCACGAAAACCTTGAATACGTACTGCCAATTCGCTATACCGAGGCTGTAGAACAGTTCCGCACTTAGCCGCGATAAATCCTTAGCTTTCAGCTTTCAGTTTTTCAGTTTGATAACCTTACGCTACTTTCAGTTACGGAGTAAAACAAAATGGCAATCGCAGTAGGAATGATTGAAACGTTGGGCTTCCCCGCAGTTGTGGAAGCAGCTGACGCGATGGTAAAAGCAGCTCGCGTCACTCTGGTGGGCTATGAAAAGATTGGTAGCGGTCGAGTCACGGTGATCGTACGAGGCGACGTTTCGGAAGTGCAAGCTTCGGTTTCCGCTGGTATAGATTCCGTCAAGCGCGTGAATGGCGGACAGGTCTTGTCTACCCACATCATCGCTCGTCCTCACGAAAACCTAGAATACGTGCTGCCGATTCGTTATACAGAAGCTGTAGAACAGTTCCGCGAGAGCGTCAGCGGCATCCGTCCTTACAACAGACCGTAACCCTGAATGCAAATCGCTCAAGTTCGGGGTACGGTTGTCAGTACCCACAAAGAACCAAGTTTGCGAGGAGCCAAGCTACTGTTGTTGCAATTTATCGATGCTGACGGTCGCCTGCTACCTAAATATGAGGTAGCAGCCGATTGGATAGGTGCTGGTGTGGATGAGTGGGTTTTAGTTAGTCGCGGCAGTGCTGCCCGTCAGATCGAGGGCAATCAATCGCGTCCCCTAGATGCATTGGTAGTAGGAATTATCGATACTGTCAGCGTAGACAATCGCAACCTGTACAGCAAAAGAGAGCAAGATCGATCGAGCTTTCCTTAGGCGATCGCGGCAAAGTCAATTCATAGCAACAGGATATTTCAGAGGATTTTAACGTATGGTAGCCCGCAGCTATGCTGCCCCGCCTACCCCCTGGTCGAAAAATTTGGCAGAGCCACAGATTGACGAAACTGCATACGTACATTCCTTTTCCAACGTGATTGGGAACGTCCATATCAGTTCTAACGTCCTAATCGCGCCAGGAACTTCAATTCGCGCCGATGAAGGCACTCCTTTTCACATCGGTGCAGGCACGAACGTGCAGGATGGGGTAGTGATTCACGGACTGGAACAAGGTCGCGTGATCGGGGACGATGGCAAACAATACTCGGTGTGGATCGGGAAAAATACTTCCATTACTCACATGGCGTTGATTCACGGACCGGCATATGTGGGAGACGATTGCTTCATCGGCTTTCGTTCCACCGTATTCAACGCCAGAATTGGTAATGGGTGCATTGTCATGATGCACGTCCTGATCCAAGATGTAGAGATTCCGGCTGGGAAGTACGTACCTTCGGGAGCGACGATTACCAACCAACAGCAAGCCGATCGCTTACCCGACGTGCAACAAGTAGACCGAGAGTTTGCGCATCACGTCATTGGGGTCAATAACGCGCTGCGATCGGGTTATCTTTGCGCTGACGATAAGGCTTGCATCACCCCCATTCGCGACGAGCTGTCACAACCTCAAGCGGATGGGGATAAAGGCGTTAATGGGAATGCTAGTGGAATCATGGGTAGAAGATTGAATACAGAAGCAGTGGAGCAAGTGCGACACCTATTGTCGCAAGGATACAAGATTGGAACAGAACACGTAGACCAGCGCCGTTTCCGCACTGGGACGTGGAAGAGTTGCACGCCACTCGAACCTCGCTCGGAGTCAGAGGCGATCGCGGCTTTAGAATCTTGTTTGGCAGAACATGAAGGCGAATACGTCCGGTTGTTTGGGATTGACCCCAAACGCAGGCAGCGAGTATTAGAAACAATTATTCAAAGACCTAACGGACAAGCCCTAATCCAGAGTAACGGTGCGGCGAGAGTTACCGTACCTCCAGCTAGCAGCAGCTACCGCAGTAGTGCGGCTAGCAGTGGCAGCTATGGCAGTGGTTCGACAGGCAGCTCCAAACTCGATTCCGAGACCGTCGAGCAAATTCGCGGTTTGCTAGCACAAGGCTATCAAGTTGGGACGGAACACGTCGATCGCCGTCGCTTCCGCACCGGTTCTTGGGCTAGCTGCGGCACGATTAACTCTAACCAGGTAGCTCAGGTCATTTCAGCCGTGGAAGCCAGCCTCGCTGAGTTTTCAGGGGAGTACGTGCGCTTGATCGGCGTTGACCCCAGACGGAGACAGCGGGTACTAGAAACCATTATTCAGCGTCCCGACGGACCAGTGATTTCTCAGTCAACCGGTCATTCTAATTACGTCTCTGCACCTTCTTACGGTAATGGCAGCAGTGCCAGTTCGGGTAGGGCAACAAGTTCTAAACTGGAGGGCGATGTTGTAGACCAAGTACGCCACCTCTTAGCAGCAGGGCATACAATTGGCTCGGAACACGTAGACCAACGCCGCTTCCGCACTGGTTCTTGGAAGAGTTGTAGCCCAATTACCAGCAGAAACGAGTCCGAGGTCGTTGCCGCGCTGGAAGCTTGTCTTGCCGAACATGAAGGCGAATACGTCCGGTTGGTCGGGATTGATTCCAAACACAAACGACGGGTGCTGGAAACAATTATCCAACGTCCCTAGTACGAGGCGAATTGTAGGGGCGGGTTTACCAGATATATCTTGCCAGTTAGCCAAGAATGCCGGAAAAACCCGCCCGTACAGGAATCGGAAATTGTAGGGGCGGGTTTACCAGATATATCTTGCCAGTTAGCCAAGAATGCCGGAAAAACCCGCCCGTACAGGAGTCAAGGTAAGTCAAAAGTCAAAAGTCAAAAGTTGCGCATTACCTTCTGACTCCTGGCTTCTGTCTCCTGTCTCCTTTTTAAGGATTTAATCTAGATGTCTTTATCGCCACTACACCCAATTGGTAACTTTAATTCGCATATCAGTGGCGAGGTAATCATCGATCGCACGGCAGCGATCGCTCCTGGGGTAGTTTTCCATGCCGACCCAAACAGTAAAATTATTATTGCAGCGGGAGTATGTATCGGAATGGGAGTTGTGCTGCACGCCCATGACGGAAATGTAGAGATCGAGACGGGAGTTAATCTCGGAGCTGGGGTTTTAGTAGTGGGAAAAGCTACAATCGGAGCAAATGCTTGCGTCGGTGCGGCAACGACGATTTTTAATTGTTCTGTCGCTCCCAAACAAGTGATTCCTCCAGGTTCTTTGCTGGGAGATACCAGCCGTCACCTAACGGTAGATTCTACTGTTGAGGTTGAAGAAGCACCGACACCGCCAACTGATGCAACTCAGCCATCGCCACCAACATCGGCAACACTTGGAGCAACACCTGAGTCTAACGGTCAGATGGCTGGATCGGAACAAAGTCAACTAGAACCAACTCAACCGAGTGGCGATCGCATTGTTTATGGCAAAGCTTCCATCACGCGGTTGATGGCAACGTTGTTTCCCCATAGTCAATCATTGAACCAGCCACCACCAGATACTCCTCCATCTCAAGGAACCTAAGTCAAGGCAATTTTAGATTTGGAAATTGGATGGGATTAACTTTATCTGTAAATAGGATGAAGCAGGAAAATGCCCAGACTGACGATTTTAGAATTATTCTGACTTGCGTTGTCGCGGTACGCACCGACAAATCCTCATTTAAAATCTAAAATCTAGAATCTAAAATCGGTTAGATCTACCATGCAGACACAGAATCAAGGGTTCGCCACTTCTGGGCAAGAACATCGGGTACAAAACTTTCAGGAAATGGCTTTAGGCTTGGTATCTACCCGCAGCTTTCCCGCGATTGTCGGGACGGCAGATATGATGCTCAAGACTGCTGAAGTCACCCTAGTAGGATACGAGAAGATTGGCGGCGGGCACTGTACGGCGATCGTGCGCGGTCGTACTGCCGATGTTCGCCTCGCCGTTAGAGAAGGTGCGGCAACGGCTGAAAGCTTTGGCGAGTTGGTTTCCTCATTAGTCATACCTCGTCCCTTGCCGAATCTAGAAGCTGTATTACCAATTGGTCTGCGCCTGCAACAATTGACAGCAAGAGGCTACAGCCGCCTCAGCCATCAAGCTGTCGGACTGCTAGAAACACGGGGATTTCCTGCGATGGTAGGTGCAGCCGATGCCATGCTCAAAGCTGCCGACGTGCAACTTGCCTCTTACGAACGCATTGGGGCTGGGTTATGTACCGTCATCATTCGCGGTAGCGTCTCTAATGTTGCTGTCGCTGTAGAAGCAGGAATGTACGAGGCAGAACGGATTGGTGAACTCAACGCCGTGATGGTGATTCCTAGACCCTTGGACGATTTAGAACAGACCTTACCACTGGCAAGCTGCTGGATCGAGCAACAGCAACCTCTACAACTACCACTCGCCATCAAGGAGAAGGAAAAGGAAAAAGAACTCGTACAATTACCAGATTTAGCTAATTTGCCCGTGCCACTTAAAGAAGAAGAAATCATCCCTCGCGATCTGTAATTGCTGCTATTGACCGTTACTCGTAAGAACTAAGGAAAAGCATCGCACGCGCTGATGAAATGTCGGTGAAATTCTGCGGCTGGTGGGCTAGACCATTCACAGGAGAAGAGTAAATCAATTCCCTACACCCCATAGCGACGTGCAACGCTGCTTGGAAGTCATCTTACGCTCTTTCAGTTGTAAAGAATGGTAACTCATATTCACTATAAATAAAAGCCATTGTTTTTAATAGGTATTATAGGTACATATCTATAATTCAATCTGCTAGGAGAATAGCAGTGAAGCAAGCAACGCTTCACCAATTAAAGGTGTTTGAAGCTGCGGCGCGTAATGGTAGCTTTACCCGTGCCGCAGAAGAGTTGTTTTTAACCCAACCGACTGTTTCCATGCAGGTGAAGCAGCTAACCAAGGCAGTCGGTTTACCTCTATTCGAGCAAGTGGGTAAGCGCCTCTACCTCACGGAGGCAGGACGAGAATTATTTGCTACCTGTCGAGAAATTTTTGAGAAACTCGCTCAATTTGAGATGACAGTAGCAGATTTGAAAGGTTTGAAGCAGGGGAGGTTGCGACTTGCGGTCATTACCACTGCCAAATACTTCGTACCGCGCCTGTTGGGACCATTTTGCCAGCTTTACCCAGGGATTGATATCGCCTTACAGGTAACGAATCATTCAGGGATTGTCGATCGCCTGAAGGAGAATCTGGACGACTTGTATATCATGAGTCAGCTACCAGAACATCTCGATATCGGTTTCCAGCC
>NZ_JBOFLP010000038.1:0-13145 GCF_051657925.1 Chroococcidiopsis sp. | reverse complement strand
TTGCGGCAGATTTAGAATTAGTATAGACGCTTAAATTTCAGTATTTCTACTGAAAAGAACTAGGGAGTTTGTTAAACTCCAATTGAATTCTCAGTAAAACCACACTTGGACATAAAGCTAGGTCGAAGTTAGATTTTTTCAAGTTCGATTGTGTAAAGCTACCTTAAATCACCTAGCAAAATAGCCTTTTAACTTAAACAGAGAGAATTTTAATTTTATCAGATAGTCTTTTGTGTAGCTTTGCCTTTCACTTAAATTGAGTGCTTTTCCTTTGCACTCCTCACTATTTCAACAAATTAATCGCATTGGCAGAGGTAGGCAGAGCTTCAGATGCTAGATAAATACGTACAGCAAGAGCAAATTGAAAAACTCAAAATATTTTTGCCGGCTCAGAGCAAAAGTAAAGAACTCGCACCTTCTTTCAACTTAAATATTATTACGCAATTTTATCCACCAGACTATGCTGCTACAGGGCAACTCATTGAAGAACTAGCAGTGAATTTAGGACGACTAGGGATTCAAGTAAGGGTTTTTACCGGACAGCCAGGATATGCATTTAAAAAACATGCAGCTCCTAGTATAGAACGTTCTGAAAAAATCCTGATTCGGCGATCGCGCACTTCTCGAATGTGGAATGCACGGATTCGAGGCAAAGCCATTAATGGTTGCTTGTTCTTTTTCCGAGCTATCTTACACTTATTAAATAAAAAGAACCGTGGAGATCTCCTACTTCTAACCACTGCACCAGCCTTTTTACCAATTGTCGGCTACATAGCCAAACTCTTGTTTGGTATTCCTTACGTTTGTTTAATGTACGATTTATATCCTGATGTTGCAGTTGAGTTAGATATTTTTTCTAGGAAAAATTGGTTAGTAAAATGGTGGAGGTTACTCAATAAAAAAGTTTGGCAAAACTCAGAAAAAATTATTGTTCTCAGCTCAACCATGCGGGAGAAAGTTTTATCTCACTCTCCTGAAATGAGTGACAAGATTGTAGTTATTCATAATTGGGCTAATCCCAACTGGATTGTACCGATAGAAAAAGACAATAATTGGTTTGCGCAAAAGTACGAATTGGTCAATACTTTCACCGTGCAGTACTCTGGCAACATGGGTCGCTGTCACGAACTAGATACAATTCTAGAAGCAGCTAGACAATTGCAAGATGAACCAATTCAGTTTGTTTTCATTGGCGGAGGAGCAAAATTTCAATCTAGTCTTGAATGTGTCAAAAAACTCGGTTTAAATAACTGTCGCTTCTTACCCTATCAAGATAAACAAGACTTACCATATTCGCTAACAGCTTGCGATTTATCTTTGGTCAGTATTAGTCCTAAAATGGAAGGAATTGTCGCCCCGAGCAAGCTCTATGGCATTCTAGCAGCTGGTCGTCCCGTCGCTGCCATTTGCGAAACCCATTCCTATTTACGACATCTCTTAAGAGAAAGCGGTTGCGGTGCTGCTTTTAATTCAGGTGATGCCAGTGGTTTAGTTCAATTTATTCGCCGCCTAAAGAGCGATCGCGAACTTGTTAAACAAATGGGAATGGCAGGTCGGCAATATCTCCAATTCAATTTCACGCCAGAAATTATTGCCAAGCAGTACTCAAGCGTACTACAACAAGCAGTTCTAACAGCAAAGAGACGAATTGTTCGTTCTAGAAATAATAGCGTGGAAGCCGTGACAGAAGAAAGCTAAAGCTTACTAGAGCAGGGCTATTCCTGTTTTTTCCTTCATCAACTGCCTAATAACGACATGAATATGGAAGAGCAATATCGAACTCAGCATTTAGCAACAGAAAGAAATGGTAAGTACTCACAGATGTCATTGCCATCCTATGTTGCACACTACTCAGAGTTACCTCAAGCAGAAGAATGGAGTTTGTCTCAGCTCCTGGCAGTTGTACGTCGTCGAGCGCCGATTATCGCTAGTGTAGCGATCGCTTGCTGCGTTACTACCTGGGTATGGACATTAACTCAACCAGCCAAGTATGAAGGAAAATTATCGGTATTGGTAGAGCCAGTCAAGGCTGAAAATAAATTATCGGGATTATCAAACGTTCCAGTTGTGAATGCTAGCCCAAAAGGGCAAGAATCTTTGGATTACAATACACAGATTCTTGTTTTACGTAGCCCTGAAATTCTGGTTCCTATCGCTAAAAACATTTCGGTTCGTTATCCAGATATTAATTACGATTCTTTACTAGAGGAATTGAAAATTTCTCGCTATCAAGAAACAAAAATTTTAGAAGTTAGCTATCGAGATTCCAATCCAGAAAAAATTCAATTTGTTCTAGAGCAGCTAGCTAAAGGATATTTAAAATACAGTTTACAGGAGCAGCAAACAAATCTACGCCAGGGAATTCAGTTTGTTAATACTCAGTTACCTCAACTGCAAGCACGAGTCAACAGCTTGCAATTGCAATTACAAAGATTTAGAGAACAGTACAGCTTATTTTCCCCAGAAGAAAAAACGGGACAGCTATTTGAAAAATACAGCACTTTAGAATTTCAGAAATTAGAGATTCAAAAAGATTTAGCGGAAGCTCAGAAACTCTACAATGCATTGCAAAGTAAATCTGGTACTAAGTTAGCGCTAGAACTGGAAGCAAAAGCTCGTCATGGGGTGGGAACTTCGCAGCAACAATCAACAGTTGACCACTCTCAAAACTCGCTAGCGATCGCGGCTATAGATGAATCTTCTTCGCCCAGTCGTGCAATATCACCGCAAGCCCAGCAAGATGCTCCTCAATATCAGAGTTTACTCGCTCAGTTGCAGAATATAGATACTGAAATTGCCAAGAATGCAACTATTTATCGAGTAGATAGCCCGTACATTCAGTCACTGAAACAGAAACGGGAAAGTTTGCTGCCACTATTACAAAAAGAGGGAGTGCAGGCACTAGAAAATCAACGTACGTCAGTATTAAGCCAACTTTCCATACTCCAAGTCAGAGCAGCGAAGAATACCCAAGCACTCGATCGCTTAAATCGAGAAATCGACGGAATGCCAAATTTGGCACGTCGTTACACTGACTTACAGCGAGAGTTAGTTATTGCTACTGAAAGTTTGAACCGTTTTCTAGAAAGACGGGAGTCGCTGCAAATTGAAAATGCTCAAAAAGAGACTCCTTGGCAACTCATTTCACCACCTCAGCTACCTTCTATACCTATCTTTCCTAACGTTCCACGATTCCTCATCTTAGGCACGGTAGCTAGTATCTTAGCTGGAATTGGAGCAGCGCTACTCGTGGAAAGGCTCGATAATGTCGTTCATTCACCTGATGAGTTGAAAGAAGCGACAAAGCTACCAATATTAGGCATAATTCCTTTCCATAAAAACCTGGGTCAGCATCTGGCAGATGGAGAAACGAATCAGAGGCAAGAGAACAACAGGTCGCGTTTCAACAGAAATGCTTACGGTTACCACTATTTCCCTTTCTTAGAATCTTTCCGATCGCTGTATACTAACATCGGCTTTTTAGGTTCCGATACACCGATCCACTCTCTCGTCATCAGTTCTTCCGTCCACGCTGACGGTAAATCTACTATCTCAACTCACTTAGCCCAAGCAGCAGCAGCAATGGGACGCAGGGTGTTACTAGTCGATGCAGATTTACGCCTACCGCAGATTCATCACATTCTACATCTATCCAATGACACGGGATTGAGTAATGCAATTACAACTAACGTACCAGTTACCGATTTAATTCAGCGATCGCCTGCCTGGGAGAACTTGTTTGTTTTAACCGCAGGTCAAATTCCTCCCGATCCTACCAAACTGCTATCCTCTCACAAGATGCGCAACATCATGGAGCAGTTGCGGCAGCAGTATGACTTAGTGATTTACGACACTCCACCACTATTAGGTTTAGCAGATGCGAGTTTGCTTGCTCCTCTAACCGCAGGAATTGCGATCGTCACGCGGATGGATAAAACTGACCGTGCGATGCTAATGCAGACCCTCGATCAGTTAAAACTATCTCGCACTCAAGTTTTAGGTGCAATTTGTAACGGGGTGAAAGATTATAAAGCTACAACTTCTTACTATCACTACTACTATCAACCTCGGACTCGGGTAGCAGAATAGGTTCATTTTGGATACGCTGATTTTAGATTTTTGCTTGTGGGGTGTGCTACAGAATTGAATTCGCTCGACTATGTTAGCGCACTCTACTACTACTACCATTATGAGGGCTTAGAGCAATTAGATCTTCCACATTATGCGGGATATCGCTCTTTCATCACTCTAGGCAGAAGAAAATAAGAAATCGTCTTGCTTAGTATGATTGGAAATAAGAGTTCTAAAGAAACTCATTAAAGTGATGAGTTGCCAAAAACCAAAAGATAATAGCGGATTAGGAAAGACTTTCAACCACGGGTTAAGTAAATTGAATAAAACAAATGGTTGAATAATAAGACGCAAATTATTCAGTGAGTTTTTCCAACAAGTATCTGTATTCCACCACTCATAAGTGGCGAACTTAGAGATAAGATTGTCTAGATTGGGAGCGGCATTATCAGGCTCTGATTCTCTAGAGAGATTGAGTGTTTTTGAATGCAGGCTGAGCATCAAATAGGCACTCATTACCAATTCCCACCATTGCTGAATTTGTTTGTAATCTGTGACGCGACCATCAGCAATACTCACTCGTTTTTGCTTTGCTTCAGCCCGGATTCTATCCAGTTCCTTAACCCATAGATGTTCCCAATTTCCGGGAACTTTACACCTGGGATTTTTGTCATAACGTACCAAGTGGAATTTTCTGGTAGTTTATCTGGGTCAGTGGTAATAAGCCAGTATTGAACCTCTCGACGTTTACCGAAAATTAGCTCTCAAATCTATCGTATTTGCTTACTGCTATCTGCGAAGATTCGCTTCATAGCTCGCACAATTTTGCCTCACTGACTTGCTTTGAGGCAACCATTCTGCATGGTTACTACGAATTGCTATAGCATAATTTAGATGAAACTCATTTAAGACTCGGATGAAATTAGGATGGCTTTCTCCATACAGACTATCAGCTAACACTAGTTGAAATTGAAATCCTAATTGTGGCAAATATCGAATGATTCTCGCGGCGATTTGAGGTTTACTTTCATCTGGATCGTCTGAGCATAACCTTTCTTTTGGTTGAGATACTTCAACTGTCAGTGGAAATGTCATTCCCTCACACAAACCATATGCAGTGACTGCAACTATTCCAGGCTCAACCTTGCCTAAGTTTCCAATGTACTGCCGGTTGACATAATCAGTGGTATCTCCTTTCTTTTTAGCTCCTGTCTCATCAATAATTAGAACTCTTTCTCGTCCCGCCAACACGTCAAAAATAAGTTTGATCTTTCTTCTCGCAACTGCGCTGCTTCCCAGGGTGATTCTGTTAAGAAATGAAGTAAACCTGGCTCGTTACTGAATCCGACCAATGAGCGCAATTGCTGGTAATGATTTACGTTAGCTATCTGAAATCATCCCAACATGAAGATACTTAAATGCTTCAAAACTTCGCACCTGGAGGCAATAAATGTCTATTCCATTCACAATAATCGTCAACAAATTTGATAGTAGGTACAGCAACTCGCTTGCTCAATCATCGTCCTACTAAGGGGTAGCGACGCTTTATCCTATTATTTTCTCATAAGAGTGATGAAAGAGCGTTTGTGTTGCAAATAATATCGATCGGTAGATCGCAAGCATTGTGTCCGAAAGGTTCTTCAATTTCAGAACCGATTTGTTCAATACTTAATAAGACGAAACTAACAAAAGTAATAATGCTGCTAATAAACTAATTTATTTCTTTCACCATTTTTAGAGGAGCAACAAGGCAATAAACCAAAGCCAAATTTTTCAAAATTAATGGATCGATTGAAGGTAGTGGTGTTTTTAAGATACGTTCGCAACCTCCTAAAATATTTACTAACTGGTCTACTAATCTTTGCAGTGATGTTAATTGATAAATCTTTAAGCGATCGCGATCGTGTTGCTCCTGCAAATAACCTCCAATCCACAAGTCGCGAGTTAAGTTGCGTAGATGAATTGATGATTTGTCATTCGTCATTCGTCATTCGTCATTTGTTATTTGTGTAAGATTGATTGTTGGTTACTGACAACTGATAACTGATAACTGTCATACAATTGACCGTTAGCTATCTTTATGTTAGGAATAGCTACTTGTGCTAATGCACCCGAACCCCTGCTCTATCCTGACTCCTGCTGTGAAACGAAAATTTTGTTTGCTGCCCACTTCAGCATTATTATGGTTGCTAACTACAGCACCGTGGCTGACGTTCACTGCTGCTAATGCTCAACTTCAACCGCCTGTAACCCCAACCGTTGCGCCATCATCCGTACCGCAAAATGCCCCTAGCCTCCCCTCTACACCAAATGGGCTACTTGCAGCAGGCGATCGCATCTCCTTAAACGGTCGCATTCTATCCGCAGCTTGGCGACAGTGGAAAGCGCAGCCAGCCACAAATAGAATTCAAACGGCAATTAGCGATCTAGGATTGATGCAACTGGGCGTAGATTTACTGAATACTCAGGATGTGAACCGACAACCGATTCGGTGGTTTACGACTCCTGATGCTCCACCACTCGTCTCAAGCATCTGGCACAGTGGCACGTATCGTTATTTAGATCTATCTCAATTAGCAGCGAAAGTAGGTTGGCAACTGCAAAGCGAAGGTGACATTCTGCGAATTACTACGCCAGCCGCAAAGGTTACAGCGCTGCGCCAGGGTAAACAAACTTGGGGCGATCGCTTGGTAGTAGATTTAGATCGCCCTACACCCTGGCAACTAACACAACAGCGTTCAGTCACTAAACCGAAAGTGCCGCTTGCCGAACTCCCAGACGATCCAAAACAGCAATTACCATCTCAGGCAGTCTCCACCCTCTCACCTCCATATCAACAATGGAAAATTGCGATTGACGCTACCATAAACCCTGAGTTAGTCCAGCAGTTAAACGCTACTCTAGCCATCCAATTGCCAAAACGGAGTCAGATTTCACCGACTCCCCTGGTTAAATTAGGCACGAGTGCGAATCTCACGACGATCGATCTCAGCTTACCTGTGGGCATCTTTCCCCGCGTCAGTACCCTCAGCCAACCTAACCGCATCATTATCGATTTACGCCCCGATCCGATGGTAGAACGCGATATTCTGTGGGCTAGAGGCTTGCGTTGGCAACAAAAGTATATTAGTTTAGGTCGCGATCGCTTTCCCGTGACATGGTTAGAGGTCAATCCCCGCACTGCGGGGCTAGCCCTCAGACCAATTTGGAGTGCAGCAAATTCTCTGATTGGCACTGCCCCGATTTTGACCACCGCTCAACGTTACACAGCTGCTGCTGCTATTAACGCCGGATTTTTCAACCGCAACAACAAATTACCCTTGGGGGCAATTCGTCGCGAGGGGCGCTGGCTGTCTAGTCCAATTCTCAACCGAGGCGCGATCGCTTGGAACGATGCCGGACAATTTAAAATCGGTCGCTTGCAACGACAAGAAACAGCGATCGCTTCTACAGGGCAAAGTTTACCAATTGTCAATCTTAATAGCGGCTACATTCAAGCAGGAATTTCCCGTTATACCTCTGATTGGGGAACTACCTATACGCCCTTGACGAATAACGAAGCGATCGCGATCGTCCAAAATAATCAAGTTACCGCTAATCTTTCAGGCGGTTTAGCCGGAAAAACAGCCTTTCCCATCCCACTCAACGGTTACTTACTCGCATTCAGGACTGGTAGTACTGCTAACCTACTGCCTATTGGCACGCTGGTACGCTTGACCGATGGCACTGTTCCGACCGAGTTTGCTCAATACCCTCACGCGCTCGGCGCTGGACCATTATTAGTTCAAAACCGCCAAATCGTTCTCAACGCCAAAGCAGAAGGATTCAGCGATGCCTTCAGCCGCCAAACCGCCGTGCGTAGCGCTATTGGTGTCACGGCAACAGGGAACTTGCTCATTGCTACAGTTCACAACCGAGTTGGTGGGACTGGTTCTACTTTATGGGAAACCGCCAAGCTCTTGCAGCAATTGGGTAGTATTGATGCTCTCAATCTCGATGGAGGTAGTTCCACCAGCCTTTACTTAGGGGGACAACTCGTCAATCGCTCTCCTGTCACCGCAGCTCGCGTTCACAACGGGTTGGGAATTTTTCTAGAAAGTGAGTAGTGAGTGGTGGAAATGGAGTCGCTAGCGGCTAGTGACTGGTGACTAGAATTGCTTCCTTGTCCCCCTTGCCTCCCCTTGTCCTCCGACTCCCGACTCCCGACTCCCGCAGTTAGTAAGAATTTACTAGATGAAGATTATTTAAAGCTTAACGACTAGTAAGTAAAGAGTTGATGTAGCCCATACTAATCGGCAAGTTTACTGATGACACTCCTTGGAAGAAGTCTGCTATCTTGGGCTAAGGCTATACTCGACATACTATTGCTATTGCTGCGGTTATTACTGTCACTGTCTTTTGCTTTGGTTCCTTTTATTTTTAATAGTGGATAACAGTTATCAGGAGAAAAATTCATGGTTCAAACTCAAGAAACTTCCCAGGCTCACGCACCTACTCTACCGATTCCTACCGCAGTTGCTCCTAAAAGCGTTGCCGCTACGGAATTACGCCCTTGGGGTTCTTTTACGGTATTAGAAGAAGGGCGCGGATACAAAATTAAGCGAATTGAAGTGAAACCAGGGCATCGCCTCAGCCTGCAAATGCATCACCACCGTAGCGAACACTGGATTGTTGTTTCTGGTACTGCCAAGGTTTTGTGCGGCGATCGCGAAATTATGCTTTGTAACAACCAATCTACCTACGTACCTCAGTGTACCTCCCATCGTTTAGAAAATCCCGGCGCAATCCCCCTGATACTCATTGAAGTACAAAACGGAGAATACTTGGGCGAAGACGATATCGTCCGATTTCAAGATGACTATTCTAGGGGCTAGAAGTAGAAGATAAGGAGTATGGGGTAAGAGGTACAATTCCATATATACTCTTCGTGTCCTCCTACTGGTGCGCTCCCTGCTCCCTAGTTCAATGATTCAAATTAGTCCCTCTGCTGCTAAAGAAATTCAACGACTTCGATCTAAACAGAGCAACCCCGACGCTTTCTTTCGTTTGCGCGTGCAAGCTGGGGGTTGCTCTGGTTTGTTTTATGATTTGAGATTTGACCAGGCAACAGAGCAGGGCGATTGCATTCTAGACTGCAACGGTATTGTTGTAGCGATCGATGCCGACAGCTTAAACTACATTCAAAATTTAAAACTCGATTATTCCGAAGACTTAATGGGTGGGGGATTTCGCTTCTCTAATCCTCAAGCGATCGCGACTTGTGGTTGTGGCAACTCCTTTACTATGGAAGTAGACACTAAAGAATAGAGAGACGATATACTACATTTCTACTTTAGATAGTTAATAACTAACCACTGACAACTGTACGAGCGAGTTTTAACCAAAGGCATCTATTTGCTAAAGCCGCCCCTACGATAACTGACTCCTGTTTGACATAAATTTACTAAAATCGGTATAATTATAGATCGTTAAATTTAAGCAGCTAAAACTACGCGCTGTAAATCATGCCAACCATACAGCAGCTCATCCGTAACGAACGTCAAGTAGCGAAAAAGAAGACAAAATCCCCTGCTCTGAAACAATGTCCGCAACGTCGGGGCGTTTGTACAAGAGTATATACGACCACACCGAAAAAGCCCAATTCAGCTCTACGAAAAGTTGCTAGGGTTCGCCTAACTTCTGGTTTTGAGGTTACGGCATATATTCCTGGTATCGGACATAACCTGCAAGAGCACTCCGTCGTCATGATTCGTGGTGGTAGGGTAAAAGATCTACCAGGCGTGCGGTATCACATCATTCGCGGTACTTTGGACACCGCTGGAGTAAAAGACCGCAAACAAGGACGCTCGAAGTACGGAACTAAGAGACCAAAGCAGTAAGGTAATTCTGCTGCTGACATCATTGCGGTTATAGGATTTTTTACTTTTTTTGAGGTGAGATGCCTAAAACCGGAATGAAACTCAGCGCCAGCAGGCAAAATAACGGCATATCTAACTAGTAAACTTTACCTATCGTCATAATAGCTAAAGCTTCGGCTAAGCAAAAGTGCGATCGCGGCAACGCAATAAACGGTGTTAGATTTTTCAACTGCCTTGTGCTAGTTACCTCAAAGCCACCATGTCATGAAAACTTAGTTCTGTTGTTGCCAACCCCAATCAAACTAAACGTAAAGAATAACTTATGTCCCGTCGTGCTGTAGCGCAAAAGCGCCCCATCCCTTCCGATTCTGTATACAACAGTCGCCTGATTAGTATGATGATGCGCCGCGTTATGCGCAGTGGCAAGAAATCGCTGGCAGCAAGAATCATTTATGATGCGATGAAAACAATCGAAGAGCGTACTGGCAACGATCCGCTGGAAACTTTCGAGAAAGCCGTGCGGAATGCTACACCTTTAGTAGAAGTCAAAGCTCGTCGGGTGGGAGGAGCAACCTACCAAGTACCGATGGAAGTCAGACCAGAACGGGGAACGGCACTAGCATTACGCTGGTTGATCCAATTTTCTAGACAGCGTTCCGGTCGTTCTATGTCTATGAAGTTGGCGAACGAATTGATGGATGCTGCTAATGAGACGGGTAGTTCGATCCGCAAAAGGGAAGAGACTCACCGGATGGCTGATGCCAACAAAGCCTTTGCTCACTACCGCTACTAAAAAGTTGCTCGGAAAAAGCGATAAGACTAGGCAATATCCCCCTATTTTGGTGGCGGCTTTCCCTAAAAGTATAGAATCTTAACAGAGAGTAATATAGAGATACCTGCGGCAAAAACTACTCAAGGAGGTAGCTGTGGCACGTACCGTTCCGCTGGAAAAAATCCGCAATATTGGAATTGCGGCTCACATTGATGCGGGCAAGACAACAACGACAGAACGAATTCTGTTCTATTCTGGAATGATCCATAAGATCGGTGAAGTCCACGAAGGAACAGCGGTAACTGACTGGATGGCTCAAGAGCGGGAGCGTGGCATTACAATTACTGCTGCTGCGATCACCACCAACTGGAGAGACCATCAAATTAATATCATCGACACTCCTGGTCACGTAGACTTCACGATTGAAGTGGAACGCTCCATGCGGGTATTAGATGGCGTAATCACAGTCTTATGCTCCGTAGGTGGCGTACAGCCTCAAACAGAGACAGTTTGGCGACAGGCAGATCGGTACAGAGTGCCACGCATCATCTTTGTCAATAAGATGGATCGGACTGGAGCAGATTTTTACCGAGTATACAATCAGGTGCGCGATCGCCTCCGCACCAACGCAGTACCGATTCAGCTACCCATTGGTAGTGAAACCGACTTCAAAGGCATTATCGATCTCGTGCGGATGTGCGCTTACATCTACGGCAACGATCAAGGTACGGATATTCAAGAAGTTGATATCCCTGCCGATCTGCAAGAGCTAGCACAAGAGTATCGCACTAAGCTAGTTGAAGCAGTAGCAGAAACAGATGAAGCCTTACTAGAGAAATATCTAGAAGGTGAAGAACTGACTGAAGCTGAAATCCGTAAAGGGCTGCGACAAGGCACAATTGCGGGTACGATTGTCCCCGTATTATGCGGTTCTGCTTTCAAAAATAAAGGCGTGCAGCGCTTGCTAGACGGTGTTGTAGATTACCTGCCAGCACCTACAGAAGTTCCGCCAATTCAGGGAACGACAGTCAACGGCGAGACAGTCGAGCGCTTTGCTGATGACAATGCACCACTGTCAGCGCTTGCCTTCAAGATCATGGCTGACCCCTACGGTCGCCTCACCTTCGTGCGCGTCTATTCTGGCGTGTTGAAAAAAGGTAGTTACGTCCTCAACGCTACTAAGAACAAGAAAGAGCGAATTTCTCGTCTAGTAGTATTGCGAGCAGACGACCGGATTGACGTTGAAGAATTGCGTGCGGGTGACTTAGGTGCGGCATTAGGACTCAAAGATACCTTGACAGGTGACACTCTTTGTGACGACAGTGCGCCAGTCATTTTGGAATCTCTATTTATCCCAGAGCCAGTCATCTCGGTGGCAGTAGAGCCAAAAACCAAGCAGGACATGGATAAATTGTCCAAAGCGCTGCAATCTCTTTCCGAAGAAGATCCCACCTTCCGAGTACACGTAGATCCCGAAACCAACCAAACCGTAATTGCTGGGATGGGCGAACTCCACCTAGAAATTCTGGTAGACCGGATGCTCCGCGAATTTAAAGTGGAAGCAAACGTAGGAGCGCCACAAGTGGCTTACCGCGAAACCATTCGCAAGCACGTCACGAAAATAGAAGGGAAATTCATTCGTCAAAGTGGTGGTAAAGGTCAGTACGGTCACGTTGTCGTTGACCTAGAACCAGGCGAACCAGGCAGTGGGTTTGAATTTGTCTCTAAGATAGTTGGTGGTTCTGTACCCAAAGAGTACATCGGACCTGTAGAACAGGGGATGAAGGAAACTTGCGAATCTGGCGTACTAGCTGGGTATCCGCTGATTGATGTCAAAGCGACATTGACCGATGGCTCTTACCACGAAGTAGACTCGTCGGAAATGGCTTTCAAAATTGCTGGCTCAATGGCAATGAAAGCAGCAGTAGCAAAAGCATCGCCAGTGCTACTGGAGCCAATGATGAAAGTCGAAGTTGAAGTCCCCGAAAACTTCCTGGGGGATGTGATGGGCGACCTTAACTCTCGTCGTGGTCAAATCGAAGGCATGGGATCGGAACAAGGCTTATCCAAAGTGACTGCTAAGGTTCCGCTAGCAGAAATGTTTGGTTATGCTACAGATATCCGCTCGAAAACCCAAGGTCGGGGTATCTTCTCAATGGAGTTTAGCCATTATGAAGAAGTACCTCGCAACGTAGCTGAAGCAATCATTGCTAAAAGCAAAGGGACATAAATGGAGTTGTTAGCTGTTAGCTGTTAGTTAACCGCTAATCGCTAATTGCTAATTGCTAATCGCTAATCGCTTTTCATAAAAAAGGAACCGAGAACTCATGGCACGCGCAAAGTTTGAGAGAACTAAACCTCACGTCAACATTGGTACAATTGGTCACGTCGATCATGGCAAAACCACGTTGACGGCAGCTATCACCATGACCCTAGCAGCTTTG
>NZ_JBOFLP010000037.1:0-6805 GCF_051657925.1 Chroococcidiopsis sp. | reverse complement strand
TTAGAATCATCTCCTTTTGTCGGGATGAGTTTTTGTCGTTCTAGTTTTGTCGATGAAAATGGGAAGTGTTTAGGTACTTACCAAATGCCTAAGCTAAAAGGAATTAATTTACCGTATCTACTCCGTTGCAATCCAATTGGAAATGGTTCGGCGGGAGTCATACGTCGTAAAGTTTTAGAAGATATTAAATTCACGCATCAACAAAATGGTCAGTTGGAAAACTGCTATTTTGACGAACGATTTAGAATATCGGGGGGAGAAACCGATTTTTTACTACGGATTCTAATTCAAACTCAATGGAAAATCGAAGGTATTCCCGCAGCTTTAACGCTATACAGAGTCAATTCTGAAGGCATGACAGCAAACTTACTAAAACGGTTAGAATCTGCTAGCCAAGAAGTAGAAAAAACTCGTTCGTACGCACCAGAATTAAACTTGCGTTGGCACAGGGCAATTAAAGCTTACTATATCAGGTATTTAGCCCGCAGTGCCGTCCGATTTCGGGAAGGAAAAATAGCTGTTAAATTAATTCATCTAGCTTTAGCTAATTATTGGAAATTAATATTTGAGGAACCCTATCGAACTCTCTCAACCTTAGTAGCCGCTCACTTGCTTCTGCTGCTACCGCAAAAATTATATAATCGAATTGAGGCTTTAGTTATAAAAGCGATCGGCACTATCCAAGAACGAAAGATTAGAAGGGATACTTTGAATAGTCGTTGAGTAAAAGACAAGGAGGACAAGAGAGACAAGGGAGACAAGGGGGAGAAGTCAAAAGTCAAAAGTCAAAAGTCAAAATTACTAGATGAATACTAAAGAACAAATTATCCAAGAAATTGATTCTTTGAGCGAACCTGAGCAGCTTATAATCTTGTGATACAAGTAGCTGAAGGGGAAATGAGTAAGGAAGAACTTAGCTTACTATTGGAACAACACATACAGCCACAGTAAGCGATCGCCAGAGATTTATTTATAGATTTATAAGATCTCCTCATAATTATATATACAGGGGGTTGCGATCGCAGATAAACATGTAACTCTCACAAATGACAAATGACCAATGACAAGTGACTATTATGAGAGATTTGCGGGGATTCATCAAACTCCTAGAACAGAGAGGACAACTGCGGCGAATCACCGCATTAGTTGACCCAGATTTAGAAATTGCTGAGATTTCTAATCGGATGTTACAGCAGGGTGGTCCTGGTTTATTGTTTGAGAACGTCAAAGATTCGCCCCATCCCGTAGCAGTTAACTTGATGGGGACGGTAGAAAGGATTTGTTGGGCGATGAACATGCAGACACCCCAAGAACTAGAAGAACTGGGGAAAAAGCTGAGTATGCTGCAACAGCCAAAGCCACCGAAGAAGATTTCTCAAGCGGTAGAATTTGGCAAGGTGTTATTTGATGTCGTCAAAGCGAAACCAGGAAGAGACTTTTTTCCCGCTTGTCAGCAAGTCGTCATTCAAGGCGACGAATTAGATTTAAACAAACTTCCCCTCATCCGTCCCTATCCAGGGGATGCAGGCAAAATTATCACGCTGGGTTTAGTCATTACTAAAGATTGCGAGACAGGTACGCCCAACGTCGGCGTGTATCGCTTGCAGTTGCAATCGCGTAATACGATGACAGTACATTGGTTATCGGTACGCGGTGGGGCGAGACATTTGCGTAAAGCCGCAGAACGGGGTAAGAAATTAGAAGTTGCGATCGCCCTTGGTGTCGATCCTTTAATTATCATGGCGGCGGCTACTCCTATTCCTGTAGATTTATCGGAATGGCTGTTTGCCGGACTTTATAGCGGTTCTGGCGTAAACTTAGCGAAGTGTAAAACGGTAGATTTAGAAGTTCCCGCTGACTCTGAATTTGTTTTAGAAGGAACCATTACCCCAGGTGAAGTTTTACCCGATGGTCCTTTTGGCGATCATATGGGTTATTACGGTGGTTTGGAAGATTCGCCCTTAGTACGCTTCCACTGCATGACTCATCGCCAAGACCCAATTTATTTGACCACATTTAGCGGTCGTCCGCCAAAAGAAGAGGCAATGATGGCGATCGCTCTCAATCGGATCTATACTCCTATTCTGCGGCAACAAGTTTCAGAAATTGTTGATTTCTTCCTGCCAATGGAAGCTTTAAGTTACAAAGCCGCGATTATCTCCATCGATAAAGCTTACCCTGGTCAAGCGCGACGGGCTGCTTTAGCTTTTTGGAGTGCCTTACCCCAATTCACCTATACTAAATTCGTGATTGTCGTGGATAAAGATATTAACATCCGCGATCCGCGTCAGGTAGTATGGGCAATTAGTTCCAAAGTTGACCCTACCAGAGATGTGTTTATTTTACCGAATACACCTTTCGACACCCTCGACTTTGCCAGCGAGAAAATTGGTTTAGGCGGACGCATGGGGATTGATGCAACTACCAAAATTCCACCCGAAATAGAACACGAATGGGGCGCACCTTTAGAATCCGATCCCGATGTAGCGGCGATGGTAGAAAGGCGTTGGAGTGAGTATGGTTTAGCAGGTTTACAATTAGGAGAAGTCGATCCGAATTTGTTTGGTTACGATATGCGTTAAATCAGTTTGGTATGTAGGCGTTTTCAATTAAATTTCGTAGGGGCGTACAGATGTGCACCCCTACAAATTATGGTACAGATTGCGATCGCTAAACCAAATTAAATTCAAATTTTTATAATTAAAAGCGATCGTAATCATAGCTGGTCGTAGTCTAAAGGTTATGCCAGTCCTTCGGCAATTTCTTGTTTAGCCCGTTTAGCAGCAGCAATCAATTTAGGTTGCGTTTTTTTCAACTAAATCATCCCACTCAACTCTTCTTGTAATTCTGTAATATACTCCCGCAAATGGTCAACAATCTTTTTCTGTGCAGTTACAGGTAATGATTCCATCATTTTAACAACTGTAGCAATAGCTTCAGGCAGCATAGGTACATTTTCCTGTTAAAAACTTTTGAGAGCGACTCAAATTTGTTATCTTTTGTCTCACCTTCTATTTTTGCTATCATAGCCAACAGTTAATTTTGTCATCAATCAACTAACCAATAATTGAAGATTAAGATTAATAAATCATTATTAAGCAACTTTACAGCAATTATAATTTTGCATCATGCTGCTTCGTAATCTTGAAGAAAATGTTACCAAACGTACAATCGAACTCCTTAAGGAAAAGTCAGGAGTTCTTAAGATATTTTGGGACGAAGGCGTGATTAAAGATACTAAGCTATCGAATAAATACTGGATTGCAATTGAAGTTTTTGAATATACAGCTCGACAGAGAATTGTATGTGGTTTATATGAATTATATTCTCTAAAACTTGCAGACTTAGAAAAAATAGTTACTGGTATGAACTCTTGCAATTGGCAATTAATTTTTGAGCTTTATCAGAAAGAAATCAATAAGTATAACATTATAATGCCAATAGACAAACTAGAATTCATTCCTGGGTTTATATACACGGTAGGAGCTATTGTAGTACTTTTTTTAAACTGTAGATATCAAATATTTCCCTATAATTATGTTTTGGTAGCTATTGCTATCTGTGCGTTACCAGCAGGATTTTACGGTAAAAGATCAATCAATAATTTTTCTAACTTTGAAAAAAAAGCTCTAAGAATAAAGCGTGAAAGAAAGCGTATTGAAGTGTTAAAGTCGAACAAACTTTCACCTAACAATCTAACTCTCAAATCTATGTTGGATAATATTTCAGACTCAAACGATAGACAAGCTCAAAGAATTAATCATTTCCCAAATGCCACTACTGTTCATCAGTACGAACACGTTGGGAGTGTTTGTAACCACAACTATGCACCTGAACCAAGACAAGATTTGGCTGGAGATGCTGAAGATTTTCTGAGGCTGTTAATCCCCAATCTAGAAATTAGTTCAAATGCTAATGAAGATCAAAATCATGATATTACTCAATTGAAAGTTCGTCAGGTAATCGATCAATTCCAACATATCAAGCCCTTGAGGTGGCAACGATTACGTAGGGCTAGCAAGACTGCTTTAATTGAAATATTTAAAGCAATATGGAACGATGTTCGCATAAATATAATAGTTGAAGCAATCAAAAGCTATTGTGAACCTGAAGACGAATAAGTGTTTACAACTGATACTTTCTCATCACTAGAGAAATCTATACATTCCTTTGCGCCTTTGCGTCTTTGCGTGACATTATCATCTTAATTATCTATGCAAATAATGGAAGCAAAAGATATGTCTGAGGAATTGAAATCGCAACTTCAGCAGATGACAAAAGAGGAACTGATTGACTTTGCCTTAGAACACGTAGGCGAAGAACACGACGACATTCGCAAAGCAGCTTTACAAGAACACTATTTCAGAATTAAAGACGATCCTAAAACAATTACAGCCCCACCAGGAGATATCGAAATCTTAAATTCATATTTATCGCGGCTACAAGACAATTAGAAAAAGTTTCCCCACTGCTTGCTAGCAACCTGACATTTAAACTGCCACAGTCACTACCAAGAGTGGGGAGACATTAGCCGAGATATTAAACCAAACAAATTTGAGACTACTTGAGTAGACCCAAAAACTATGACATCGCCTGAATGATATAGTCAAAGTAAGGTGCTGCTTCTGCTGCTTCTTCCGCACTCAACAGAGACAAAGAGGCATTCTTCAGACAGCGAATTGATTCAACCATTCCAGGTACGGGAACGCCCAGAGAATTGTACATTTCTCTGACACCGACCAAACCGATCTTTTCAATTGGTCCTTTGTCGCCAGCTAGCACACCATAGGTAATTAGGCGCAGATACCAGCCGTAGTCCCGCAGACACAGCGCCCGCTGACGTTCGCCATAGGCATTTCCACCAGGGGCGATGAAGTCAGGACGTTTTTGCCACAGTTTTTTACTTGCTTCCTGAACAATTTTCTTTTCGTTTTCGGCTAGGGTTGCGGCAATGCGCATCCGCTGTATGCCTGTTTGCAAAAAGTTTTTAATGTTTTCGAGTTCGCCAGCGCTGGGGTAGCGCAGCTCATCATCGGCTTGGAGAATAACTTGGCTTACTACACTCATGATTATAGGTAATGAGTCAGAATATCATTTGTAGTTTAGCGATTCTATGTCCCCCAAATAAAGGGATCTTTTCAGTTATGTCTGTTACAAGGGGACAAAATTTACAAAACATGAGCGATCGCACATCCGACCGCTGGCAACAGGGCGACTTAGTAGAAGTATCCATTACCGATCTAAATGATAGTGGTGATGGGGTGGGGCGTGTCAACAGTAGGGTTGTTTTCATTCCCGATACGACCCCAGGCGATCGCGCTTTAGTCCGTTTGGTGCGTGTCAAGCCACAATACGCCTACGGTAAACTTCAACAACTCCTCGAATCTTCTAGCGATCGCATCCGTCCTCGCTGCATCGTAGCCGATAAATGCGGCGGCTGTCAGTGGCAGCATATCGCCTACGAACATCAACTGGAAGCCAAACGCCATCAAGTTATTCAGACATTACAACGGATTGGCGGCTTTGCTCATCCTCCCGTCGATCCAGTTTTAACAGGGAATGCCGATCTCGGTTATCGTAACAAAGCTACATATCCCGTGGGAAAATCGGCTACAGGTCAAATCCAAGCAGGTTACTACCAAAAAGGTAGCCATCATTTAATTAACCTAAATCAATGTCCCGTACAAGATCCACGCCTCAACCCTCTGCTAGCAGAAGTCAAACAAGATATCCAACAGCGGGGATGGCAAGTATACGACGAAAAACACCACAGAGGACAAGTGAGACATTTAGCCTTACGAATCGGTCGCCGTACGGGAGAAATGCTGCTAACTCTGATAGTCAAAGATTGGGACTTACCAGGAATTGAAGCCCAGGCGCAGGAATGGTTAGACCGCTATCCGCAACTAGTAGGAGTCTCGTTAAATCGTCAAAGCGATCGCACCAACGTTATTTTTGGCAGTGAAACCCGATGTATTGCCGGACATCCGTATCTACTAGAAATTTTTGCGGATTTAAAGTTTCATGTGCTACCCGATACATTCTTTCAAGTTTATACGGAGGCGGCTGAAGCCCTGTTGCAAGAAATTACGCACCACTTGAATTTGCAAGGCTACGAAGTCTTAGTAGATGCATATTGTGGCATCGGCACGTTAACCTTACCGCTAGCCCAAAAAGTGCAACAAGCAATCGGTTTAGAAGTTCAATCCGCCGCCGTCGAACAAGCCCAAAACAACGCCCGATTCAACCAGATTACCAACACTACATTTCAAGTCGGAGAAGTCGAAAAACTGCTTCCCCACCTAGAAACAACTCCAGATATTGTACTGCTCGATCCACCCCGCCAAGGATGCGATCGCGCCGTCATCGAAACCCTGCTGCAAACCCAGCCACAACGTATCGTCTACGTCAGCTGTAAAGCTGCTACCCTTGCCCGCGATTTAAAATTGCTCTGTCAAAATGGCAAATACCACCTTACCAGAGTCCAACCAGCCGACTTTTTCCCCCAAACCGCCCATGTAGAGTGTGCAGCGTTTTTAGAAAGGGGTGAGGAGTGAGGGGAATTCAAAATTCAAAATTCAAAATTGGAAAAAGCTCAGAATCTCCTCTGCACCCTCTGCCCCCTGCTCCCTGCTCCCTGCTCCCTGCTCCCTCTCTTAGGTATAATTACGATAGATCCGCATAAATGTGTAGGATAGAAGATAACAAAGATGCTAATATTGATTAAGAGGCAGCTGCCAATTTTAATCTCGATCAATACAATTCAAGTGAAAATACAGTCAACGCATATATAACGCATATATCA
>NZ_JBOFLP010000036.1:0-8166 GCF_051657925.1 Chroococcidiopsis sp. | reverse complement strand
CCTAATTGTCTCGCTTTTGTCTGCTTGTTCGTGCGCCACAATTTCTGCTAACCGCGCCTCGGTTTCTGCATCTAGTCGGACGGCAATTAGTCCCATATTATTACTGCTATATTTTGTTTGTTATACAAGTATAACGCAGGCGATCGCGCCTGGATACAATGTTTTGTATCTTGAGTCGAGCGCAACTACTTATAGAAATTGAGCAGTGGTGGGAATTATCGACCTTCAGGCGATCGCTTTATTAGCCTACATCTTGTTTATACCCAAAGATTGAGAATTATACCTATATATTCAACTTGAAGCGTAAATCTGATACTCTAAACTTGAGTAGAATTCAGTTTTATAGTTATGTCATTACAACTGAAGGTTCCGAGTATTGTCTGCGATGGCTGTGCAGAAACAATTACCAAAGCGGTTAAATCTGTGGATGCAGATGCTCAAGTTGATGTAGATGTTTCGGCTAAGACTGTGAAAGTGGAAGGTGTACAGTCTGAAGAGTCAATCAAACAAGCTATTACTGCTACTGGTCACACGGTAGAGTAGAATCGACAAATTCTAGAATGTGTTGTGCTGTAATTTGTGGCTGTTCTAGATGAGGAACGTGTCCGCAATCTTTAATCCAAATCAGTTGACTTTGGGCGATCGCGCGTTTAAATCTATAAGCATCGGTAGTACCCAAGATCCGATCGTCTTTTCCCCACAGGATTAATGTTTGCGATCGAATTTGGTTGAGTCTATTTTTGAAAGAACTATATCCACCGCTTTTAGTAAAAGCAATTAACGCCTGACTCCACTGAGAGCATTCTAAATGCAGCGCGGCACAAACTTGAGCGTCAATGGAAGCAAGAGTTTTATTTTTATAAGCAGCACGACTAATGCTGTGACGAATCCTCGGATTGCGTAAAAACTCAGTTGCTAAACGATCCAGTGGTGGAAACATATATTTACTCATTACCGAACCACCAGCTACCCCTGCACTATCAATCAAGACTAACTTTTGCACCGCATCTGGATATGTCAGCGTGAAATCTATGGCTGCTGCACCTCCCATTGAGGCACCGACTAAAATTACAGGCTTTTGAATTAGAGTTTTCCAGAAATAATATAGATGAGTCTTAATCGCGTCAGGAGTTATTTTGACTTCTGCAACTCTATTGGTAAATCCAAAACCAAATAAATCGACTGCCCAAGTTTCGTGATGAGCTGCTAATAGTGGTAATAATCGACGAAACTCCAACACGGAACTATCGAAACCGTGAATTAATAGTATGGGTTCTCCACTACCTTGTCTTACGTATGTGGTTGCGATTGCCTCTTGAGATAATGGAGTGGCGATCGCTTGTTGCTGTATATTCTGAGCTAGCGCGATCGATGTCGCTTCAGTAAGTTGCGTGACCAGATGGGGGAGAAATTGAGCAAACATACAAGTTGACTATCTGTAACTGGAATTATAATGTGCGACCAATTGCGATCGCTCGATCTTTTTGTAGAGAAGACTGGTAACAGAGTTTTTTGTGGATAACATACTCAAATAAACGCACTATACACATAAAGATGAGAATTGATGTATTACCTGGGTTTGTCTTGGATTTGACTCGGATTCTCAACTAGAAAATCGCAAGAGAGTTTCGCGCAAAGACGCAAAGACGCGAAGAAAACAGGGTAAAGGGTAAACGGGCAAAAGTGTCAAGGGCTATTGAGTTCTGCTAACACCGCTGCCTTTCTAGCCTTTCCCGATTTATTCATTTGAGCGCTTTTTAGCTGCGAGGTATTAACACGGGCTTTTACTGCTAAAACCCTAGACATATTGATATACCAAGGTTATAGTAGGTTGCGGAAAGACGCATTATCGTAACCATGAGCCAATTAAGTCGGCTGACAGCCCCTAAATCGAGTTTCAACATCCAACCCCAAGAAGATATTTTGGGAAATTTATTGGCGAATAAGCGCAGCGAAAATACTCGTCGCGCCTATGCTAAAGATTTAAAAGATTTTTTCGTCACGATGGCAGGAGTTGAACCAGATCGAAACTTAATTGCCGAATTTCTCCAACTTTCTCGATTCAACGCGACAGCCTTAGTACTTAAATATAAGGCAGTTCTGATCGATCGCAATTTATCGGAAGCAACAATTAACCGTCGATTAGCCGCAATAAAATCTTTAGTTAACTATGCGCGTCAAATTGGGATGTGCGATTACAGTTTGGATGATATTACGGGAGAGAAGGTAAAAGCTTATCGCGATACGAGTGGGGTGAGTTTAGAAGCGTATCGTCAGGTGTTAGATATTGTCGATCGCAACACGCTTAAAGGCAAACGCGACTATGCGATATTAAGATTGCTGTGGGATAATGCCTTGAGACGCGGAGAATTAGTTAAAGCGAATGTAAGTGACTTCGATCCAGAGGCGCGATCGCTAACTATATATGGAAAAGGTCGAGGCACTCAAGCTGAGACAATTAGTTTATCTGAGTCTACAGTAGCAGCATTGCAAGATTGGTTGTGCGAGCGCGGTAAAGCTAAGCGTAACGAACCATTATTTATCGCACTCGATCGCGCTAGTTACGGTCATCGTCTCACTGGTACTGCTATATATAAGATCGTACAGGCAATAGCAGAAACAGCAGGATTGAAAAAACGCCTCAGTCCTCACAGAGTTCGACATTCTGGAATTACAGCTGCATTGGATGCGACAGGTGGAAACGTTCGCATGGTACAGAAATTATCTCGTCATGCCAGGTTAGATACATTAATGGTTTACGACGACAATCGCCAAAATCACCAAGCCGAAGTCACCGAATTATTAGCAGCAATGGTTGAGGAAGAAGTCGGGAGTCGGGAGTCGGGAGTCAGGGGAAGACTGAGAGAGTAGTTACTAACAACCAATTACCAATTACCAAACAAATCTGGCAGCGTAGACAAAGGAGGAATATACTCAGCATAATCGCGATCGAGAGATTGCAGATCGCAACCAGTAATTTGAGCCACCACAGCAGGATTGATACCCGCACTCAAACACATACAAATAAACGTGTGTCTTGTATTGGAAGGTTTGCGATATTCCACACCAGCCAACTCCAACATTTTCACCCAAGCACGATTGCGAAAATTGCGATCGTCAATCGGTAATCCTTCAGGACTCGGGAAGATAAGATCGTCTGGTAAATAATTTTCAGGCTTTCTAGCTTGGAGCAATAATCTAATTCTGTCATTTAAGGGAATGGAGCGAGCTTTATTTGTCTGAGGTACACCCCGACTGATAGATTCTCCAGCCCAAATACTTGACAGATCGAAATTAATATGCAGCCAGCGTAAAGCGATCGCCTCAGTAGTTCGCACCCCAGTCAAAAATAAAAATTCGACAAAATCGGCATAGTGTTTGTATTGAGGGTGAGTTTTGAAAGCAGCTAAAATTGCCTTAACTTCCTCTTGTGTAAATGGTTTGAGTGGTTGTTTGGGTGCTGACTCCACCTGCTTTTGTAAATCTTTCCAGGGGTTCGCTTCCACAAAACCTTTCGTTATTCCCCAACTCCAGCAAGCACTGAGTAAAATCAGCCGTTCTTTCCTGGCGCGTTCGGCGTTCTTACTCTGAAGCCAAGCATTGAATTGTTCCGCATGAGTTTGTAGAATTGCGATCGCATTTTGTGCGGCTAGTAATTTCCGCCTCTCATCCTCTCGATAGTAAAACTGGTGCAGGTATTTCAGAGTTGTCTTGTAGCGATCTAAACTTCTGGGATGTAAAGACTGAGACTTATACTCCATAAACCGTTGGAATAGTTCGGCACAAGTGAGGAGTTGCGCGTCATTAACTGGTTTTTCAGTTAAGCTTTGGGGTTTGTATTTAGCCAGAGTAGCGTCAAAATTGCCAGAAATTACATCCAACTCAATCTGACGCGCCTTCAACTCCGCCAACATCCGACTTTCTTGAGTATCTGGCAATCCTAAAGATAAGCAATATCGCTTTCCTGCAACTCGCCAACGCAGCCTCAGCCTATCCTTAAAACTTTCTACAACAACTGAACCTTTACTTGCTTTCACTGTTGGGTATTTATTTCGTGTTTTAGGTATATAGATGAGATAGTTTAGCACGCTGAGACTTTGGGTAAAGATAACTCGATTGCGTTTAAAAAGTTTTCCAGTCGAAGTTTAGGTATAATTGACGCATTTTAGGTATGAATGTGATTTAGAGTTTCATTTATATAAATAACTGGGTATAAATTTCTAATTTTGGGTATTTTTTTGATGTTTCCTAATACATTCATTCGCACATCTGCGTTTCAATAATTCTAGAAACGAAGTACTGCAAACCCAGTGAAACTAGAAACATTACTAGCACGCGATCGCACCATTCGCGTTATCGGCTTTGACGATGCGCCATTCGTGCGCCGACGTAGTAGCAGTGTCTCAATCGTCGGTGTTATTTGTGCAGAGACGCGATTTGAAGGGATGGTATGGGGAAAAGTGCGACAAGACGGCTGGAACGCTACAGATACAATCTGTCGGTTACTAATAGGCAAAAAATTTCTGCCTCAACTCCACGTATTGCTATTAGATGGAATCGGCTTCGGTGGCTTTAACATCATCGACTTACCCAAACTTGCAGACAAACTAAAAATTCCCTGCGTTACCCTCATGCGCCGACAGCCAAACATGACAAAGATAGAAACAGCATTGCAACGCTTACCTCAACCCCAACGCCGTTTAGAACTGATGCGTCGTGCGGGGACAGTTCACGCATATCCACCATTTTTCTTTCAAGTCTGCGGAGAAGATCCAAATATCATCGCCACCGTATTACAAAGATTAAGCGATCGCGGTCACGTACCAGAAGCCCTGAGGTTAGCACACTTAATCGGTGCAGCAGTCGTCAAAGGTGAAAGCGGGAGTTCAGCATAGCGCCTTTGCTACGCCAGTCGCACGGCAGTCGCTACAACGAGGGAAACCCCCGCAACGCGCTGCCTCGTCTTTGCGCGACACGATGATTCGATCGCCAACTCAAAAAGTAGCACATTTACCGAGAGTTGAATTTCCCTACAATCGGCATGATGAGGTATGCGCTGAGATAGCTAGCCATGACCTCACAACCAGAACGAATCGAGATAAAACTAACAATACCAGCTACACAACCCCAGTTGTTAGAAGGATTAGATCTGTGGTTGCGCCTGGGGTTGCTTTCTGAAACTCAAGTTATCCAAATTTGTCGCACTCACCTAGTTTGTGCCTTACCCGTAGCTGAAGTATCTCCTCAAGAAGAATTTATTACGACAACACAAGCAGAAACGCCAGTTCCGATTAGAACTCGTCCCGCACCCATAGTCAGTCAGATTTTATCTTCCCTCATGGAAGAAATTAGCGTCGTGTGGCTGCTATTTTTAGGCGTGTTCATGGTAGTCGTATCCTCTGGGGTACTAGCTGCGAGTCAGTGGCAGAATTTTTCCTCAGTCGGACAATATGCCATTTTATTCGGCTACACCTTAGCATTTTGGTTTGCTTGCTGGTGGACGCGACAACGACCGAATTTAAGTTTGACAAGCAGGATTCTACAAGTCACCACCCTATCCCTAATTCCAGTAAACTTCTGGGCAATCGATGGGTTTCAGTTGTGGTGGGATGGATTGGGATTAATAGTAGGAGCGATCGCAATTTTAAGTTTATCCGCGATCGCCTGGACGGTGTTGCAAGCTGCATTACCGATTAGAGTGAATACTCTTGCACTGAGTTGGCTGCAATTGGGTTGGATAATACCTGGGTTCCCCCTCATTGCTATCTATAGCGGTACGGTAGGGACAGCAGGAGTATTATGGCATCGGGTAGAAAAGCGTCGGGCGACGAGTTTAATTGATTTAGGGATTAGTGGCGTTGTTCTTGCTATTTCCACCTTACTGCTTTTCGGTAGGGGAGTCCTACGTGCAGGCGTACCCATAGATGCAATTGGACTGGCGTTAGGGATTTGCGGCTGGGTGCTTTGTTGGTTAACTCGCCGTCAGGTAGAACCTCTATTGACTCGCACGGGCATCGGGCTATTAGTATTAGGTTGGATAGTCGCTGTCAGCGTCGAACCGCCTTGGCAAGCGATCGCAGTTAGTATTTTAGGTATCTGGTTATTAGCAAATCGTCTGCAAAGACTTTGGCAAGTATGGGATTTACTCGCCATATTTTTTGTCGGATTGCAGGCTTACTGTTTGTTGTGGCGGTTGATTCCCGTTGCAGGGAGACAGCAAATTATCGCCTTGGCAACCCAAATCGCTGGGGGTTATTTATTCCCAGGAGAACTCATTGGGCTGGCACTTTTTCCTTATATTATTGTTACTTTAATTGTCTCCTCGCGCCTCCGCCGTGCCTCTCAACCAAATTTAGCTAACCACACCGAAGGCATGGCATTGATTTTAGGAAGTATTCTTGCTTTATTTAGTCTATTTAATCCCTTAGTGCGATCGCTCTACTTATTAGCTTCTACTCTTACCTTAATAATTGTCCTCCGTCAGCGTCCAACTCTCGCCGCATGGTTAATTTATCTCACGCACGTAACAGGAATATTAACTTTATATGCATGGATAGGTTGGGGTTTTCCCAATCTCAATGCTCGATTTTGGGCAGTCATTTTATTAATTGGCATGGTAGCAGAATGGGGTTGTAGTTTAGCGATCGCACATCCAATCTGGCAGCGTAGTGCGTGGTATATCGGTTTAGTCTTAGCAGGCTTGAGTTATCCCTTACTCATAGCATCAAATCCATCTTGGGGATTAATTTGGCTAGCCACTCCAGCCTGTCTTACATTTCTGGGTAGCCGTGCCATTCCTCAAGCAAGATTAGCAAATTGGCTGAGTGTTGTTGCTTTACTTCTAGCCCAAATCCTAACTGAAGCTAGGGTAACTCCTTTATTAATAAGTACGGCAGTTGCCACCAGTTTAATGTTATTCAACACGCAAAAATTGCGATCGCAACTTGCCGCAGCAATCACTGTTGGATTTGGTTTGAGTTTTGCGGGAACTTGTCTGTGGCAAATTTGGGGGGTTCCCCTCAATTGGTTACCAACATGGATTGGCGTTGCTTTATGGGGGTTGTGGTTGTTACGTTCTCGTAGGGGCGCACAGTTGTGCGCCCCTATGGAAATTTATGCTCTAGCATTAGACGCTTGGGCGATCGCGCTGAGTATAATTAATTTAACTTTTCTAACTTTAGGTCGGCTAGAAGTTTACCCCATACAAGATTTCTACATAATTTTTGCAGCAGTTATAACCACAGGAGCAATTACTTATCGTAACTGGCAACAACCGACAAATTTAGGTTTTTCCGGGATTGCTTGGGGTACAGAATTAGTAGTAGCTAGTATCGTATGGTGGACTGTACCATCTTTTATAAATATTGCGATCGCTAATTTAGGATTAGGACTAGCAACGCAATTAGGTGGTGACTGGTGGGTACGTCGTTCTGCCTTGCCTTACCTTTCTAGTTGGCACGTTATCTCGCTTATATATGCAGTCATAGGATTAATCTTCGCCCACTATACATTTACTGCCTACACAGGACTTTACACGTTAGCAGCCGCATTAGTGGGAATTGGTGTTGGAAGGCGTTTACCTCTGCTCAAACCAATTACATTTATATCTGTATTTGGTCTTTCCTTTGCTGCTTACGAACTCTTAGTTTATCAATTAATCCAATCCAAAGGAGGGCAAGCAGGGGATGGCATAGTCTTACTATCAACCCTAGCCTGTGCGATCGCAATTACATATCGTTTCTGTTCGCGCTGGTTACTATTTTATTGGAGACTTACACCTCAAGAATTACTCGTAATTACCCATCTTCACTGGGGAGTTGGCAGTCTTTTTTCCCTACTAGCATTAGGAGTAAATTTAAGTAATTTTGGTAGCAATCTTTGGCTAGCGATTGCGGCAACATTAGCAGCTTATGCAGCTTGGCAAGGACGGAATCGCCATTTTTGGGTATATTTGTCAGTCATACAATTAACAATTGCGATCGCCCACCTCTTAGAGCGAATTTTACCATTAACTGCACTCTTAAATTGGGCATCTGCGATCGCTTGTATTTTTGCCTACCTTTTATACTCGTTACCTTGGCAAACTTGGGGATGGTCGAAACAACCTTGGCAACATTCTGCTACTATTTTGCCAGGAGTAATTGTATTGCTCACAGTTGGCGGCTC
>NZ_JBOFLP010000035.1:0-9347 GCF_051657925.1 Chroococcidiopsis sp. | reverse complement strand
TCACTTCTGCATCATGACTGCACCTATAATCAGCACCTGATTGTCTGCTCTGGCGTGACCCGTTCACTCACCGCAGCAAAACACAGAAGACTGCAATGCTTATCAGCTAAGCTTTTCAACTTATCTTAGTGCCATTCGGATTAGAGGCTATGGGGCAGTCTCAAGCAGTAGCAGCAGATTTGATGCAGCGTGCTTTGGGCGAAGGTCGCGAAGCGAACCGCCTTCGGCATCGCGGCGCAATAATTATTAGTTTGCTAATTGTCATTGCTAGTTTGGGTTCGATTAACGCCACGATTTTTACTGGCGCACGCAGTAATTACGCTTTGGGACAAGACTTTTCTCTATTAAGTGTTCTGAAATTCTCGTTCCAGTCTCGTAGTTCTCCTACTGGTGCTTTGTTAGTCCAGGGAGCGATCGCCCTAGCCTTAGTAGTGTTAGGCACGATGACTCGCAGAGGCTTTGAAACGATGGTAGAATTTACCGCGCCTGTATTTTGGTTCTTTTTCCTATTAACTGGGATTTCGCTTTTGGTACTGCGAATGCGAGAACCGCACGTTCAGCGCCCATTTCAAGTACCGCTTTATCCTTTTACGCCTCTACTTTTTTGTGCTGTCTGTGCCTATCTGTTTTATTCCAGTTTGGCGTATACGGGCGTAGGGGCAATAACAGGCATTTTGGTGGTAGGACTCGGTATCCCATTGTGGCATTGGCATTGTGCTAAACAAGGCAGGGTTTAAGTCACTCAAAAGTCAAAAGTTAAAACATAGGAACGGTTTCACCCAGAATCTCGATCGATAACAAAATTTTTGGTAAACCCACCTCTACAAAAGCTAGAAGTTAAAAACAATTATCAAAAGGAGTGCAGTTCGTGCAATTACAAAAAATCCTACTTGGAATAGTTGCAAGTGCAAGCGTTGCCAGCTTAGGTATTGCTGGATGTACGTCGCCCCAATTAGAGGCAGAGGCACAAGCACCGACTTCAACGACTCAATCCCCAGCAGCTCCAACCCCACCTCAAGAGCGTCAACCTGACGTTCCCTACGTACCAACACCTCAGCCTGTGGTGGATGCCATGCTGAAACTAGCTGAAGTTGGTAAGAATGACGTGCTTTACGACCTTGGTAGCGGCGATGGGCGAATTCCGGTAACTGCTGCTCAAAGGTACGGGACGCAATCGGTTGGTATAGACATTAATCCTCAACGCATTCGAGAGGCTAAGGAGAACGCTCAAAGTTCGGGAGTGAGCGATCGCGTCCAGTTTCGCCAGCAAGATTTGTTCGGAACCGATCTGAGTCAAGCATCAGTAGTGACGCTTTATTTACTACCAGATATCAACCTCAAACTCCGCCCCAAGCTGTTGCAAGAACTTAAACCAGGGACTCGTATTGTTTCTCACTCTTTTGACATGGGAGAGTGGAAGCCCCAAAGAGTAGAGCAGGTAAACGGTAGCACGATTTATCTGTGGACTGTGCCTGAAAATGTCCCAGAGAATTTGCGCTCCTAATTTAACGTTCGTAAAAATTTAGTTTCAAAAACAGAGGATAAATCGGATGAAAGTTCAAAATTGTACTCACACAATGAAAAAATTAGCAGGACTCGCGGCAGGTTTGATGATTCTCCCAGTCATCGCTGCTTGCGAACCACAACAAACAGCACAGACCCCTCCGACCGCGACCCAACCATCTCCAGGTGCTACAACATCTCCAGGCGAACCAACACCAGGCGCGACACCTGGAACTACAACCCCTCCTGCTGCCCAAGCAGAGGCAGATGATAACCATGTGGTTGATGTAGTACAAGCAAATCCTTCGCTGAAAACCCTTGCCTCTGTCATTGATGAAACAGATGCTAATGAAGTCTTAGAACTTCAGGGTCCATATACGGTGTTCGCACCCTCGGATGAAGCCTTTAATGCGCTTCCCGCAGAAACTCGGCAACGCCTGCTACAACCAGAAAATCGCCAACAGCTGGCTCAGATTCTTTTTTACCACGTCGTTCCTGGTCAAGTGAGTGCCGACCAACTGCAATCGGGAGACGTGAAAACAGTAGAAGGTGCGAATGTCAACGTTCAAGTTGACCAAACTGCCAATCAAGTGAGAGTGAATGATGCCACCGTGACGCAGGCAGATATTCCCGCTAGCAATGGCGTGGTTCACATTGTCGATCGCGTTATCTTACCTCCCAACTTTAATATCTAGTTCGGCTGAGAGACGCAAAATTTTGCGTCTCTAGCGGAAGATGACATATAGAACTGGAGGAAGAACTCTATGAAGGGATTAAAAGGCAAAAACGTACTAGTGACGGGTGCGAGTTCGGGGATCGGACAAGCAATTGCAATTCGTCTTGCCTCTGAAGGATGCAATATTGCCATCAACTACCGTAAAAGCCCTGAGTCGGCGGAAGATACTGAAGAAATGGCAATGCAAAAAGCGTGTGGAGACGTGGAAAATTGCGGCGTAAAATCTTTGCTGGTACAGGGAGATGTCTCGAAAGAAGAAGACATCTCGAACATGGTCGATACTGTAATTGAAAGATTTGGCAGTTTAGATATTCTAGTCAACAATGCCGGAATTCAAACTGAATGTCCCTCTCATGAAATTGAAACGGCGGACTTCGATCGAGTGTTAGCGGTGAATTTGCGCGGTGCTTATTTGTGCGCCCGCGAAACTATCAAACACTTATTATCTCAAAATCGTCAGGGAATTATTATCAACATTTCCAGCGTTCATGAAATAATTCCTAGACCCACGTATCTCAGCTATTCCATCAGCAAAGGTGGGATGGAAAACATGACCAAAACCCTAGGATTAGAGTATGCCAATCGAGGAATTCGAGTTAATGCCGTCGCTCCAGGTGCGACAGTTACACCAATTAACGAAGCCTGGACGGATGACCCCCAAAAGAAGGCGATCGTTGAAAGTCACATTCCGATGGGTCGTGCTGGTACTTCCGAAGAAATGGCAGCAGCAGTCGCTTTTTTAGCTTCAGATGAAGCCGCATACATCACCGGACAAACTCTTTTTGTAGATGGTGGTTTGACTCTCTATGCTGATTTTCGCGAGGCGTGGTCAGCCTGATAAGAGTTCACTCCTGAAGTGGTTAGTCACCCGCTCGCCAAGTGAAGGTAAGGTGAAGTTGGTGAATAGAAACGCTAAACCAAATCGGAAAAGACTACAGAACAAGGAGAATACGTATATGGCAAAACCCATCGCGCAAATCGTGTTGTGGCTATTTGTTATCAACCTCGGCATCGCATTTGGCGCTGGGTTGTACGAGTCTCGTATCGTCTTTCCCCAATGGCTCAGTTCTTCGCCAGAATTAGAGTACCATTGGAACGCTGAAGCTGCACGTCAGGCAAACACTGGGCTGAGGTTCTGGGTTTACGTCACAACTGTGCCACTTACTCTTCTCACCATAGCGAATCTGATAGCCGCTTGGTGGGCGCAGGGTACTCTACGTCGCTGGTGGTTAATCGCCTCTGTGTCTGCTTTGGCGGATAGAATTTTCACCTTCTTATACTTCATCCCTACAATGGTTGAACTGATGGGCAATACCTTATCTCAGCCAGAAGCAGTGTCTTTGGCATCGCAATGGGAGAATCTAAACCATGTGCGTCACGCGCTCGTTCTGGTAGCGTGGTTGGCAGCTCTGAAGGCGTTCTCTTTGATGAGTTGGCACGGTGTAACAAGACGTGGCTGAGCTTCGTCTTTACAAGAAGCTAATCTCCAAAGGGCAGATTTAGAAGGAGCAAATCTAACGAAAGCCAATATTATATGAGCAAATTTACAACAGGCGGAAATGGAGAATATCGTCATGCCTGATGGAGCAATTAGAAATAATTAATTTGCTTGTTTAAGTAGCAGTCGGTACACTTAACAACGTATTGAAAGAGCGGTAAACGATCGATAGTCGATGGCGAAGTGCTATTAACTATTAACCATTAATTATACTCAAATAAAAATACTATAGTAATACAGACTAGACAAAAATAATCGAAAAACCGTCGCGTAACAAAGAAAAATTTGTAGTGGTGAATTGGTGGAGGATTACTGACATGAGCAATCCTGGGCTTAGTTTTTCTCTACCTGAAAAGGTTTTTCCGCTCGGAAGTTGAGTACAAAATTACCAACACAAACAGATCTACTTTAGAAGACCTTCGCTTTCCACTTCCTAATCGAGTTCATGGAGTAAAAACATGACCGCAGAAGAAAAAAGACTGGAAGAAAACCGCACTCGTCAAGCTTATTGGCGGCGTTGGGGACCCTATTTGAGCGATCGCCAATGGGGTACTGTACGCGAAGATTACAGTCGGGATGGTAACGCTTGGGATTATTTTCCTCACGAACACGCACGTTCTCGCGCCTATCGTTGGGGGGAAGATGGAATAGCGGGAATTTCCGATAATCATCAAAGACTTTGTTTTGCGATCGCCCTGTGGAATGGAGCAGATCCAATTCTGAAAGAAAGGTTATTTGGTTTAACTGGACCCGAAGGCAATCACGGGGAAGATGTTAAAGAATACTATTTTTATCTTGACAACACTCCCAGTCATGCCTACATGAAATATCTCTACAAATATCCCCAAACAGAGTTTCCTTACACTCAATTAGTTCAAGAAAATCAGCAACGGGGATACTACGATTCTGAATTTGAATTAGTTGATACTGGCATCTTTGACAAGAATGAATACTTTGATGTATTTGTCGAATACGCTAAAAACTCTCCAGAAGATATTCTGATTCAAATTACAGTTGTCAATCGCAGCTTAGAAGCAAGAACGCTTCATCTCTTACCGACTCTCTGGTTCTTTAATACTTGGGATTGGGATCGAAATAGCGAAAAACCTTCGCTTCAAATGATGAAACCTGACGTTCTTACCAGTGCTATTGAAGCTACTCATTCTACTTTAGGAAAAAGATGGTTATATTGTCAAAATGGTGGCAAGTTGTTATTTACAGACAATGAAACGAATCATCAAAAGCTGTTTGAAGTTAGCAACACTTCTCCTTACGTCAAAGATGGCATTAACGATTATGTTGTGGAGGGTGTTGAAGCAGCTATTAATCCGCAGCAAGTAGGTACAAAAGCTGCTTGCTACTATTTGTTAAATATTGGTGCAGGTGAAGAACAGGTAGTACGGCTACGACTTAGCGATCTCGGTAAACTAACACATCCATTTGTAGAGTTTGATGTAATTTTGCAGGTTCGCAAGCAAGAGGCAGATGAATTTTACCAACAAATTTCTCCAAGTCATCTATCAGCAGATTGTCGTAACGTACAACGACAAGCTTTTGCTGGCTTGCTATGGACAAAACAGTTTTATCACTATGTCATAGAAGATTGGCTGAATGGCGATCCAAATCAACCAACTCCACAACGTCATAATGCTCGCAACCAAGAGTGGATGCATCTATTTAATGATGACATTCTTTCTATGCCCGATAAATGGGAATTTCCTTGGTTTGCAGCTTGGGATTTAGCTTTTCATGTCATTCCGTTAGCCACAATCGATCCAGATTTTGCCAAGCGACAAATGGATAGATTGACGCGAGAATGGTATCTGCATCCTAACGGGCAAATTCCGGCTTATGAATGGCATTTTAGCGATGTAAATCCTCCGGTTCATGCTTGGGGAACTTGGCGAGTTTATCAAATTGAGCGAGATATTTATCATCGCGCCGATACTGATTTTCTCGAAAGAGTCTTTCAGAAATTACTGCTCAACTTTACTTGGTGGGTGAATCGAAAAGATAATGATGGGAATAATGTCTTTCAGGGAGGATTTTTAGGATTAGATAATATCGGCATTTTTGACCGGAGTTCTGAATTGCCTACAGGTGGATATTTAGAGCAGTCAGACGGTACGAGTTGGATGGGGATGTATTGTCTGAATATGTTGGCGATCGCATTGGAGTTGGCAAAAACTAATCCGACTTATGAGGATATTGCTAGCAAGTTTTTCGAGCATTTCCTCTATATTGCCGATGCGATGAATCATATTGGCGAAACTCAGATTCATTTGTGGGATGACGAAGATAAGTTTTTCTATGATGTCCTGCATTCACCTCATGACGAACGCCATCACCTTAAAGTTCGTTCGATGGTAGGTTTAGTTCCTCTATTTGCAGTAGAGATTCTAGAACCAGATTTATTAGAACGATTTCCAGGGTTTAGAAAACGTTTTGAATGGTTTATCAACAATCGTCCCAAACTCCAAGAAAATATCGCTTCTTTGACAGCCGAAGGAAAAGAAAGTAAAAGATTGCTGGCGATTGTCAGCCCCGAAAAGCTCAAGCTAATTCTACAAAGGATGTTAGACGAAAGCGAATTTTTGAGCGAGTATGGTATCCGTTCTGTCTCCAAATTTCATCTAGAAAACCCATACAATTTTAACGTTGACGGTCAGCAACACCAAGTTAGTTACGAGCCTGCTGAATCTACAAGTGGGATGTTTGGCGGTAATTCCAATTGGCGCGGTCCCATTTGGTTTCCAATGAATTATCTCATCATTGAGTCTCTGCAAAAATTTCATAACTATTTAGGGGATGATTTTAAAGTTGAATGTCCCACTGGCTCCGGTCATTGGATGAATTTAGCAGAAGTGGCTTCAGAACTATCTCAAAGATTGACAAGTATTTTCTTGCAAAATAGTGGAAATAGTCGTCCAGTTCATGGTGGTAACGCTCTATTTCAAACTCATCCCGACTGGCAAGATTTGCTACTATTTTACGAATACTTTCACGGCGACAACGGTGCGGGATTGGGCGCAAATCATCAGACGGGTTGGACGGGATTAGTAGCCAATTTAATTCGCGATTGTGGAGAGATGTAATCAAATTTGCTTCTACGAATATCTGTGGCACAGCTTCGCCTAACGCGCTTGAATAGATTGGCGAAAGTACCTCTTATTGAGGACGAAGTTTAGCAGAAATTAAATTACCTTTCAGATGTGAATCCTGAAGTTAGCGAACGGAGAGATAAATAGCGATCTTCTTCGCGTCTTAGCACGCCAGTTGCTACAACGGAGGAAACCTCCGCAACGCACTGGCTCGTCTTTGCGCAACACAAATCTTTAAAACACCCGATCGAAACAAACAACTATGTGGGAAAAAGAAGCCTGGAAACTACTAGAAAACTCCATCATCTACTACCAAGGGCAACCAATCGGCACGCTTGCAGCTCAAGATCCAGAACTGAAAGCACTCAATTACGACCAGTGTTTTATCCGTGATTTCGTCCCGTCAGCCTTAGTATTTCTCATGCATGGCAAAACAGAAATCGTGCGGAACTTCTTGATCGAAACGCTGGCAATGCAACAAAATCACGATCGCGAGATGGATTGCTTTGCCCCAGGACCAGGCTTAATGCCAGCTAGCTTTAAAGTAGAACATAACGGCGACAAAGAATTTATCGAATCAGATTTTGGCGAAAGCGCGATCGCCCGCGTTCCTCCCGTCGATTCTTGTCTGTGGTGGCTGCTGTTATTAAGAGCTTATATCAAAACCACAGGAGATATTGAATTGGCTCATCGGTCAGAGTTTCAAGAGGGAATCAAACTGATTCTCGATTTATGTCTGGCGCATCGGTTTGCCATGTATCCTACTCTTCCTGTTCTCGACGGCTCGTTTATGATTGACCGTCGCATGGGAGTTGACGGGCATCCTTTAGAAATTCAAGTATTGTTCTATGCTGCATTACGAACCACAAAAGAGTTGTTGTTGCCGGAAAATGGCGGCGATCGCTATCTTGATGCAGTCAAGCAACGATTGGGCGCTTTAAACTACCACGTCCGCGAATATTATTGGATAGATTTGCAGCGAGTGAATGAAATTTATCGCTTTAAAGGAGATGAATTTGGCAAAGAAGTTGCGAATAAATTCAATATTTATGCTGAATCAATTCCTGCTTGGTTAACTGAATGGTTGCCTGAAACCGGAGGATATTTAGCGGGAAACTTGGGACCAGGACTCATGGATTTTCGCTTCTTTTCACTGGGAAATCTGCTGGCAATTCTAGTTTCCTTAGCAAGCGTTTCAGAATCTCAGAGCATTATGGATTTATTTGAACAGCGGTGGCACGATTTGATTGGGTTTATGCCTTTGAAAATTTGTTTTCCTGCCGTAGAAGGTTTAGAGTGGCGGATCGTGACTGGATGCGATCCGAAAAATCTCCCCTGGTCTTATCATAATGGTGGTAACTGGGCTACTTTACTTTGGTTATTTGCCGCCGCCGCGCAAAAAACAGGACGGCAAGAACTAGCGAATAGAGCGATCGCGCTGGCTGAAAGCCGTTTAGTTGAGGACAAATATCCCGAATATTACGATGGTAAGAATGGGCGCTTGATTGGCAAAGAAGCTAGAATTTATCAAACTTGGACGATCGCGGGATTGCTAGCAGCAAAAGAGATAATGGCAAACCCGAAACATATTGAATTATTCAGTTTTGAGGAGGGAATTGAAAGTCCAGGTTGTCGGTTGTAGTCATTGCGATCTATTCAGGGCGATCGATCCAATTCACCAAAATAGCTAATGGAATCATTGGTAAAGCAGGCAGCAAACAGATTAGCCACTGATTCAAATTCAACGGTGCGGTAGCAAATAAGTTATTCATCACGCTCCATTGACTGAAGACAATTTGCAATACGACTGCGGCAAGAATACCCAGCGCGATCGCCTTTGTACCGCTAATTGAAACTCTTCTACCGCGAATAGAGAGCGCGATCGCTTTTCCTAGATGACTGATACTCAATAAATACACGATTCTGGCTGCCACCAAAGCTTGAATTGCCATCGTTCGCGCCAAGGTGACATCTCCCGTATTTTGACGTACCCCCTCGAACAGACCAAAAATCAGAATCCAGTTAAAGGCGGAAATCGCCAAAATCCGCTGTAACAGTTTTCCTGAGATTAACGGTTCCCTAGGGTTGCGTGGCGGTTGTTGCATGACCCCCTCAGATTTAGGTTCAAATGCAAGCGGTACTGTCATTGCCACTGAGTTGACCATATTCAACCACAAGACTTGTAAAGACAAAATTGGTAAATCTCTGGCGAGTAAGGCACTAATTAGAATCGTCATCGACTCGCCACCGTTGACGGGTAAGATAAACGCGATCGCCTTGCGTAAATTTTGATATACTGTCCTTCCTTCCTCTACTGCGGCTTCAATCGAGGCAAAGTTATCATCCGTCAGCAGCATATCGGCGGCTTCTCTAGCGACATCCGTTCCCGCACCGCCCATCGCTACACCAATATCGGCTTGTTTGAGGGCTGGGGCATCATTCACCCCGTCCCCCGTCATTGCTACAATTTCACCTTTGGATTGTAAAGCTTCTACCAAGCGCAATTTTT
>NZ_JBOFLP010000034.1:0-5322 GCF_051657925.1 Chroococcidiopsis sp. | reverse complement strand
TTAAAACTATGGTAGCCAAAATTGAGGAAAGATATTGCCCAAATTACGTAATTTCTCGTTAAGCGATCGCATTATCTGAATATGCGGTTCGTCTGCTTCAACGGGAATAATTTCGGCTTTCCTTCCCTTGCCAAATCTTTCTATAACTAAATTTGCTGCTTCTAAACCAGTGACGTAAGCTTTTTCTTGCGACCATGAACCGTGATGGGTAATAATCCAATCACCGCTCATAAATATATTATTTATACTCGTCTTCGCTGGTAACATATTCTGATAGCTACCAGGAGTAAAATGAGTCACGGCTCTAGATAAACGAATTACACTGCGATCGCAAATTTTAGCGGCTCGAAATTCTGGTATGCAAGTTGCTAAATAATCTTGTACCATCTGAACAATTTCCTCATCGCTCATCGGTAGCAGTTGGTTAGCATGATAAAAATCTGCCTCGATTACTGTCTCCGGTACGTCGCGATATTCATCGTGTAAAGCATTGAGATCGAAAAACGTCCAACCTGTGGTAGCATCAAAGCCAAAACAAGCATTGGAAGGACGGGGAATGTGAATTTTGCGATCGCACCATAGCCGAGTGGCTAACACGTCAACCGCACCCAAATTCATCAAATTGCGAAATTCTTTGCGGCTTTGCAGACTAGAACTACCGCTGACAATCTTCTGCATCCCGCTGACTCCGACAGCAAAGATGACAGCATCCGCCTCGAAGACTTCATCCCCACAAACTACAGCTTTTGCCAAACCTTCACTATCGAGGAGAATATCGCTGACGCGACGATTAGGCAGAATTTTTCCTCCCACCTGTTCGATTTGTTCTACCCAAGGACGAAAAATCTTTTCCCCTACCGTACCCCGACACCAAACCACGTCAAAATCTGGTTGGTGCGCCAGGATGAAATAATACAACATCCCCAAAGCCGCAGCCGCAGAACACTGTTCGCCTGGTGCAAATAACCCTACCAGCAGCATCGGTTCAAATGAGTCGCGGTAGAGTCTCGCCGATACGCCGAAATCTTTGAATAGTTCGCGGGCTGTAACTTTATCGTAACGCTGCCAAGCCGCATCGCTATTATCAAAATCTACTACAGCATAGAGTAATGGTAAAGCACTGAGGCGATCGCTTAAAGGTAATCGTTTGAACTGGGTGTAGAGAAAAGTTCCCAGTGGTGTAGGGAGGCGCGGTAAGTCTTGGAAAATTGGCGACTCTACTTCTAATCCAGCAGGCGAATACTGCGAAGAACGAGTAAAAGGCGTAAAAGGATTAATCCCTAATTCTCGTACTAGGGAGAAGATATTGCTGTAAGGATACCAGAAACCGTGAATTCCCGCTTCTACCGATCGCCCGCCTGGAGTTTTCCAACCCGCAACCAAACCCCCAGGATAAGCACCTGCTTCTAACAGCGTCACATTGTACCCTTGTTTTGCTAGGCGATATGTAGCTCCTAATCCAGCCCAGCCAGCACCGACAACAACAACTTTGGGATTTTGAGATTCCATGTAGAAGTCTACGATCGCATCAACGCCTTAATCTTACCTGGATTGAGCAACCCATAGGGATCGACCATTTGTTTGAACTTCATCTGTTCTGGGTCGATAACTTTTCTGCCACCGTCTTCAATAATATATGTATGCGGATTAGCAATGAAAACTCCGTGTTCTTCGTGATAGCGAATAATTTCGTTTAGGCGTTCCTCGGAAGTATATCGCACCAACTGCAAAGCAGCGGGAACAGTTCGACCGCCAACACGGATAAATTCTAAATGCATCATCACCTCATCGCCAAAATAACGATACATATGGTCTACCAATTGTAGAGACGTTACATGTAACGTCTCTACATTGGCGGGAAACAGACTTTGCAAGTAAGTCATGTTGGGATCGGCACTACGAGCGTGTAGAGTGGTATGATTCCAGGTAAATTCTGCCAAGTTGGCACCCTTACCATCCTGTGGCGATCGCTGATAGGTAATACAACCGCCGTATTCTTGTACCAATCCAGGTAATAATTCCAAACTCGATTCAGCCACCATTAACAGTGCTGCGTGAGTTCCATCAGGAATGTACTGACGAATTGCGCCAAAATAACTGGGAATTGACCAAGCAAAAATAGAAATAAGTTTCTTAATCATCCCATCAGCATCGCCCAATGCCTGACCGAAATGGGCAGCCGCCATAAAACTTTCAAAAGTGACAATAACCTCAACCCAAGGGTAAGCCGCACCAAGAGGGATTTCTAATTCCGTGATAATGCCATTAATCCCCCAAGCATGGTTGACTTTGTGGATCTCATCTCCTCGCAGTTCAATTGCACGGGGTTCGTCTTCCATTGTCACGACACGGATAGCATTAATATTACCGCGATCGCGTAATTGTCCGTAATTAATCGAGCCAATTCCCCCACTTCCGCCAGCAATAAACCCGCCAATCGTCGCCGTCCGATAAGTAGAAGGAACCATGCGCATCTCCCACCCCGTCTCTCGCGCTTTCTTATCCAAAGCAGCTAATTTCACCCCTGCTTCTACCCGCGCTACTCCCGACTTGATCCAGCGAATTGCCTGCATCCGCGACATATCCAGAACCACGCCACCGTGGAGGGGTACGCACTGCCCGTAATTACCCGTTCCAGCACCCCGTATCGTTACGGGAACACGGTATTTAACGCAGGTTGTTGCAACCTGGATCACCTCTGCTTCCGTCGTGGGACGGACAACCAAATCCCCCTTTTTCCCATGCAGTTGAGCTTGCAGTATGGGGCTGAAAGTGTGGTAATCCTGAGATAACTTAGCAACTTGGTTAGGATCGCTAATAACTTCAATTCTCTGTAACTCAGCCGTCAGTGCATCCCAATCAATCATAATCAGTTATCAGTTATCAGTTATCAGTTATCAGTTGTCAGTGACTAGTGGCTAGTGGTCAAATCCTTTATCTAGTCAGCAGTCACTAGCCACTTACCAATTACCCATTACCATTCATCTTTAATCGCGCTTTCGTGCCAGTGACGGAGTAGCCAGTCGGATAAGGCACTTAAGCCCACACAACCAAAGCGGCAAAGGTGTTGTTTTTCAACTAACCATAGTCAGCGAGCAGAAACACTAAAGGTTTAAATCCACAAGCAGCAACAATACCAGTACCCAGAGCCAAAGAGCCGTATTGAATGAATTGGCGACGACTAAACTGCTTCACTACTCCCTACTCCCTGCTCGCGCGCTCCCTACTCCCTCACAACTTTGCCGTACATTCCAAAAGCAGCCTTTGATTGTCTATGGCATATGGCTGAATCTTCAATGCTTGGCGAAAAGCACGAATTGCAGGTGAATAATTTGCTAGTGCCATTTGGCATAAACCCAGACCGTGCCAAGCACCAAAATGCATTGAGTTGAGTTTAACGACTGTCTGACAGTCTACCAGTGCTTTTTCATATTGCGCAGTGAAGTAGTATAAAATAGCTCTGCGGTTCCAAGCTTCGGCAAAATCTGGCTGGTCTCGAATAAGTGCTGTCAGGACTGCTTCTGCCTGCGACACTTTTCCAGTCGAGAAAAGAACTTGAGAACGTTGAATGCATTCCCAACCGTAGTCCCCTTTTTGATAAAACCAAGCTCGCCACAGTGCTTCTGTTGCTGCCTGACGCACGACTTCATCAGGATGCTTCAGGTCTTCTAGAAAAGATTGAATAGATGACTCATTCATACGTTTGTTGTCATAGCTAAGTTATTAGTTAAATCGGGTGTTAAAGGCGATCGCGGTATGACTAAGGGTTTTTAACCGTTTCCTTAAATTTTAGAATTAAGCAAGTCCTGCCACATTTTTGTATTTTTTTATACATTGCAATGAAAACTTAGCACCCTGAACCTTAGATTTAACCCAATAGCAGCCAATTTCGTGCTATGGGTTACTATTGAAACCAAAATTCGGTCGCTATAATTGAGGTTTCCCCTTAAGGTTTGCTATTCGTAGCATCTTACTTTGTCTGGTTGCGTCACAGCCCTCTTAACCCCATTAGCAGGTAGAGCATATACAACGATGCAAGAGCGAAAAAGTAGTCCCAGGCATATTATTCTGACTTCTCACCCGAGCAATTTTGGTTCGCAACCTATTCCGATTCGCTGGGGAGACAAAGACCCAATGCAACGGGGTCCGATCGTGGCTACCCTCGCTAACCCAACTCACAGAAATGCGATTGGGACTCATTCAGGAGGTTATGCTGTCTATCGCGCTCTAGCTGTAGCAAGCGGGGTATTGCAAGCAGATCACCGTGCCGATTTAACGAATACTTCGCCGGTCGAACATATTGGTCCTCATCCAAGTTGGTACGACCCGCAGAAAATAGTTTCGCTCGATCCGTTTGGGGCAATGGTAGGAGAAGCATTTGCGTCTTATTACCAAGAAGGATACGATATCAGACCGACGATCGCAATTACAAAAGCGCACGTTTATCTCCCAGAATTACAAGCAGCGGTAGAAAAAGGGCGGTTGGCGATCGATGGCAAGCTGCTCAAATCGAAAGGCGATGTCGTCGTTACTAAAGCAGCGATCGAGCCTGTATGGTATTTACCAGGAATTGCCAAACGATTTCAAATTTCTGAAGCAGACTTGCGCCGTGCCTTGTTCGAGCAAACAGGGGGAATGTTTCCAGAATTAGTGACGCGATCGGATTTAGAAGTATTCCTGCCACCAATTGGCGGAGTCACAGTATATATATTTGGCGATTTGGCAGCAATTACCGATCCCAATCGACCCTTGGCAGTGCGGGTTCACGATGAATGCAATGGTTCCGATGTTTTTGGCAGCGATATTTGTACCTGTCGTCCTTACTTAGTGCATGGAATTGAAGTTTGCATTCAAACAGCACAGGAAGGAGGTGCAGGAGTCATTGTCTACTGTCGGAAAGAAGGTCGGGCATTGGGAGAAGTGACGAAATTTTTAGTTTACAATGCCCGCAAGCGTCAAGAAGGAGGCGATCGCGCTGATGCGTACTTCGCTCGCACGGAATGCGTTGCTGGGGTGCAAGATATGCGCTTTCAAGAGTTAATGCCAGATATATTGCATTGGTTGGGCATTACTCGAATCGAGCGTTTGGTATCGATGAGTAACATGAAATATGAAGCCATCACCAACTCAGGTATTGAAGTTGTCGAGCGAGTGCCAATTCCCGAAGATTTGATTCCCCAAGACGCACAAGTGGAAATTGAGGCGAAAAAAGCCGCTGGTTACTACACTCCAGGCGCGGTACTAGATACGTTAGGATTGGCAGAAATTAAAGGTAGAGAAATGGAATGATGAAGTCGTAAGTCGTAAGTCGTAAGTCGTAAG
>NZ_JBOFLP010000033.1:0-8966 GCF_051657925.1 Chroococcidiopsis sp. | reverse complement strand
CATTATGTCCAGAGCTTTCCTTTGTCACATTTTTTGCAAAGCTCCAGTATTATGCGATTGGCGCTCGGGTCAGAGATGAAGTTTATGAGCGTATTGAGCATGTTTTCCAATCCCTACAAGTTTTGTCGAACTCACCATCCAACACTTCGTTGGAGCCGATGGAATAGAGATGGGTGGTGAGGATGTAAAGATTACCTAGTGCTGCTTAAATCTTGGAAAAAGTGAAAATCCTTACTTGTTCTCTTCATTCTTCGACTCCCCAGTTTCACAATTTGATAGTAAAACTATCGCGTTGATGAAAGTCGGCTTGCGTACCGCAATGAGTTAATGCCCAATAAGTAATTTCACCAGCTTTTGACTGAATCACAGACGCGATCGCAATTTCTATTTTCTGCTCTATTTCTACAACTTTATCTAAATTGAGTTCGAGGTTTAGTAACAAATAATTTGGTCGATTATGCACGACAAATGGTAGGGACGTGAAGGCTGCTTCTGGTTGCATTCCTTGACGATAATCTTCAAAATGATAAATGTTCCAATCACCAGTAGGTGAGAGATTAAATTCCCAATATTGGGGAAAATCTTCAATTCCTAAAAAGAACTCTAAGCACGTTTGTTGCCACAATTCATCTTTGCGAGTAGGTAAATCTGTAGCTAAGGGAATAGCTAATTCTGCCAACTGTCCCAAAATTTGATATTGAATAGCTAGTCTATTAGACTGCCGCTCTATATTACCTGAAATTTCGATTTGAAACGGTGGATTATTGACGGAAAATGGCTTGAGGAAAAAAGTGCGATCGCTCATTTTAAATCTCGTCTTAAATCTTGCACGATCGCGTAAATAGTTGACTGTTGACTTTCAATACTTTGAGTAAGCTGAAATTGTACTAGCGCTCTAATTAGATTGTGTTCTGCATATTTTACTTTAGAGAAGTGAACGTTACCTACCAAATAGTCGGTAAAAAACCGCAGTCCTAATTCAAAAGCTAACAATCGGATTGAGTCGTATATATATTCGTAATCTTTTTCAGTTAAAAAATCTTTTGCTTGTGAAACATAGCCTTGTAAAATAGCTTGGGCAAGTTCTGTTTCAAATCGTACCTCTTGCCATTGTTGAGTTTCTTCACCCAAAGAATTACAACTCGATCGCAGACAGTCACCAATATCGTAGTGGATTAAACCAGGCATGAGCGTATCGAGATCGATAACACTGACGGCTCGTCCAGTATTGGTGTCAAACAGAACGTTGTTAATTTTGGGATCGCCATGTATTAAACGCAAAGGCAATTCTCCGCTGATTTTTGCATCTTCTAAAACACTTACCCAATTTCTATGAGTCTGAATAAACTGCAAGCAGAAATCTATTTCAGGAGATTTGTTTTTGTCATATTTTGCCAGCGCTGCATCAAATTGCTGAAGATAGCGCGGTGTAATATGAAACCCTTCTAAAGTGACGGCTAGCTTTTCGGGGGGTAAATCGCTAACTAGGTTGTGAAACCTACCAAGGGCGCAACCAGCCTCTTTAGCGCGATCGCTATCTGTAACAATGTCAAAAGATTGTGCGGCTTCGATAAAGCTAATTACCCGCCAGAATGCTCCTTCAGCAGTCACCCAATATTCCCGATTATCCTGTGTTAGAATTACGCTCGGTATTTCCCAACGACGATCGCTATTCCCATCTTGCAAGCGCTGGGTCGCATGGTCGGTAAAGACGCGCATATTCTGCATTACCAGTTCTGGCTGGCGAAATACATGCGTGTTAATGCGTTGTAGAATAAAGTGCTTTTGGGTTGAGTTTCTCAGCGTAACGAGAAAAGTATCGTTGATATTGCCGTTACCAAAAGCTTGAATATCTGCAATTTGACCTCGTACGTTAAATTGGTCGGCGATCGCCACCAAGTTGTCTATAGTTTTGCTTTTTAGATCGATCTCTTTTATCATATGTGTTCCGATTGTTGGTGCGTTTCGCCGATCGGTCGAATAACACCATTTGCCTTGCAATAAGACAAGCTGACAACCGGATATTATGCATCTATCTATAGGCTGAAGCAGGTAGCTTTTACTAAACTTTGCAATGTCAGGGAGCAGGGAGCAGGGAGCAGGGAGCAGAGGGGTAGAGCAACGGTCAACCATCAACCATCAACAAATGACAAATGACAAATGGCTGGAATGGGCAAAAAAGCTAGAGGCGATCGCGCAAACTGGTTTGACTTATACCGAAGGAGTGTTTGACAGAGAACGCTACAAATCTCTACGGGCGATCGCGGTGGAAATTATAGCAACTTATAGTCATGTCGAGCCTAGCTACGTTCTCGACTTATTTTCTCAAGAGGTTGGTTATGCTACCCCAAAAGTAGACGTGCGGGCGGCGGTTTTCCAAGAAGATAAATTACTGCTGGTAAAGGAAAAAGTAGACGGTTGTTGGTCGCTACCAGGAGGTTATGCTGATGTGGGCAACTCTCCTAGTGAAGTCGTGGTGCGCGAAGTTCAGGAAGAATCAGGATATCTCACCCGCGCCGTCAAATTACTTGCTGTCTACGATCGCGACAAACAGGGACATCCGCCTTTCCCTTATGCTGTTTACAAGTTACATTTCTTATGCGAACTCATTGGTGGTTCTCCATCATCTAGTATTGAAACTGACGAGGTAGCTTTTTTTGGCGAAGATGAAATTCCCCCATTGTCTCTGACACGGGTAATGCCTACTCAAATTACTAGAATTTTCCACTACCACCGCCATCCAGATTTACCGACTTATTTTGATTAACATTCAGTGTAGAGACGTTACATGTAACGTCTCTACACTGTCTTATTTTGCTCTAGTCACCAGTCACTAGTCACTAGTCACTGTTGTTCCATCCACTCAATGCCTTCTTTGAGTTTATGCCGCATTGTTGCTGCATCTGCATGATAGCGGCGACCGTGACCGGGTAATACCCATTCAAATGAGTAATCTAACAAGCGATAATTAGACTTAATCAGTTCTGACCAAGAATACCAGCAGACACCTGGAAAACCTGCTAATACTTGGTCGTCATCATCCCAAGCAATATGATCGCCTGTAAATAGAAACTTGTCTTTGTAGAGTAAAACTGTATGCCCTCTGGTATGACCAGGTACGGGAATAACTAGCAAATCGGACTCTAACTGATATGGTTCTGTACCAGTAATCTTAATTTCTGCATTGCGCGTACTGCCAGAAATTTCGTCTGTGTGAATAACGCGAAGTGCGCCTTCGCGCCCCGCTTCGCTATCGCAACCAAAACGATCGTGATATTTTTGATGATCGGCAACATCATCGCGGTGGGTGAGATATATATACCGAATTCCCCCCATCTCTTCGATTCGTTTTACTAATGGCGGCGTGAAACGGGGCGAATCTACTAACACGTTTCCCTCTGGACGCACAATCAAATAACTCGCTGCACCATAGGAATTTTCGGCATGATAGCCACAGTGATAAACATTTTCAGCTACTAAAATTGGAAAACTTTCTTGTACTGATTTGATATCTTTTGGCTTTTCTACCGTACCAATTGAACTGGTAGGACAAGCAAGTAAGGCTTGCAACGCCCGCAATCTTTCTGTCTCATTTGTTGGTTGGTGGTAGACTGCCGATTGTTCGCCAGTACGGTTAAATACTTCTGGTGTCATCCAACGGCAAGTATCGCAGTCAATACAGGTGGTATCGACATAAAAATTCCCATCTGTATTTTGAGGGCGACGCAAGTTTATATGAGCCATACCAAACCTCTTTACTTGTAGCCCAATTCCTAGCTAGGTCATGGCAGTTATTTACATCATAGTCATTACGAGTATGAATTAACAACGACAATCGTAGTTAAGGGTTAACTGTTAACCCTTAACTATTAACTGACTAAATCGGGAAATACTTGCTGAACGGCGGGATGGACGAGGCGATGATTTTGAACGTTGACACCAGCCGCTAAGAAAGGATTAACTTCCACAGCTTTCAGACCCAAATTCGCCAATTGCAACACGTATGGTAGGGTGCTGTTATTTAATGCTTGCGTTGCCGTCCAAGGAACAGCCCCAGGCATATTAGGAACGCCATAGTGGACGACTCCCTCTTCTACATAAACTGGATTAGTGTGAGAAGTTGGGCGTAAAGTTTCGATACAACCGCCTTGATCGACAGCAACATCGACAATCACCGCACCAGGATGCATTTGTTTGACTAAGTTGCGCGGGACGAGGATCGGTGCTTTACGTCCAGGGACTAAGACAGCACCGATGAGTAAGTCAGCTTGGGAGACAACAGCTTCAATCTGAGCAGAGTTACTGTAAAGTAGTTCTACTCTAGAACCAAATATAGTTTCTAAGTAGGATAGGCGATCGACGTTGACATCTAAAATTTGTACGGCTGCACCCATTCCAACGGCAATTCGCGCCGCTTCCGTACCAACAACACCACCCCCCAGGATGACGACTTTACCTGGTCTTACGCCTGGTACGCCACCCAATAGTACACCCCGTCCCCCCTGCTGGCGTTCGAGAAACCGAGCGCCAAACTGCACCGAGAGACGACCTGCAATAATACTCATGGGAGTGAGTAAAGGAAGTTTATTATTACCAGGTTGTTCTACAGTTTCGTATGCGATCGCCGTTACACCACAATCAATTAAATGTTCGGTCAAAGCGCGATCGGCTGCTAGATGCAAGTAGGTAAATAATAACTGCTCTTTTTGCAAAAATTTATATTCCGGCTGGAGTGGTTCCTTCACCTTCACAACTAACTCTCGGTTCCACGCAGCTTCTGGAGTGGAGACAATCTGCGCTCCGGCGAGCTTATAGTCTGTATCGGTAAAGCCAGCCCCCGTTCCAGCTTCAGTTTCAACAAAGATAGCGTGACCGTTTTCGTGCAGTACTCGCACGCTAGAAGGACTTAAACCCACCCGAAATTCTTGGTCTTTTGTTTCTTTGGGAACGCCTATTTCCATTTGCTTTTCTTTTTGCTTCTCTTTTGGTTGGATACTCCTCTCTCTAGCTTATGCTTGACAACTCTCATCTTGTGTGTCAAACATTGCGATCGGCTTTTTCAGTTGTCAGGGAGTAGGGAGCAGGGAGCAGGGAGCAGGGAGACTAGGAGCAGAGGAGCAGAGGAGCAGGGAGACTAGGAGCAGAGGAGCAGGGGAAAACCAACTACCAACTACCAATTACTCATTACCCATTACCCATTACCCATTACCAATTACTCATTACTCATTACCCATTACCAATTGCCCATTACCCATTCCAAACTCTAAGTTACGATTTTCTTAACACTAGCTTGCAGAAAAAAGTGTCAAAATATATGTAATATGGTTAAAAATTGTAAACGAACATCGCGCTAGCTTCTCCAGAGGTTGTTAGACTTTCGAGGCTATTATCAACAGTGAATTTTAGCAAATTCGTGTAACTCAAAGGATAAAAACATGACTGCCCAACCTCAACCAACAACTACACCTAGACTAGAAGAACCGAAGTTTGGCTTCAATGAGTATGCTGAGCGCTTGAACGGACGAGCGGCGATGATCGGTTTTTTATTGATGGTGGCGATCGAAGTTGTTACCGGACACGGCGTACTAGCTTGGCTGGGTTTAAAATAATTATCTAGCAGAAGTGCCGCTTGTATTGCTAGATATAGCGTTGACAGCAATAAGTTATGTGGGTGAGGTATATTGGTAGTACCTACAGAGCAAGACAGTACCTTAAAATACAAGCGGCTTTGAGCAGTAGGTCTTAGAATTATATCCAATCTGAGATAATAGCTGAAATAAAAGTAACCATATTGAAATGAACGCCGCACTACCTAGATTTTTGAAGTCAGCATATAGGAAAGAGCCGCTACCTGCCTTTTTGATCACGATTGGGGTAGTTGATGCAGTTATCGGCGGGTTTGGCGATCGCTGGTCGCTATTCACGATTGGATTGGGAACTGTAGGAGTTGCGATCGCCCTCCGATGGTGGATAATTTCGCAGAAGCGACAGCCAGAAGCACCCCAACCGGTGGCACAACATTATTTACCCTACCACTCTTCTAATTCGGAGCTACCACCATTAACTACGCCCAAGCAGAGAAGACGGAGAGAATAAGTCGTAAGTCCTAGTCGTAAGTCGTAAGTCGTAAGTTGTAAGCCGGAATTAACTGATAACTGATAACCGATCACTGTTTAAGCGCTGCTTTCAATATTTGCCGCACGCTGTCAAAACCACGTTGTAGGCGATTGGAATGATTGTATAAACGTCCCAACAATAGAGTTCCTTCGATCGCGTTCATCAGTTGTTCGGCTAAATTATCGGGTTCGATATCAGACTGCAACTGAGTTTGTCCTTGACGCAGTAATTGAGCGATCGCAAAATGCCATTGGTCAAACACCTGGATCAGATGTGTTTGAAATGATGTATCGTATTTTGCTAAATCGACAATTAAGTTACCTAAGAAACAGCCCCCACAATCCGGTTCGGTAAGGTGTTTTGCTTCTAGGCGATCGATTATCCACACCAGTTGAGCGATCGGATCGGTAGTATATTCGGCAGCAGGCTCGATAACATGAGTTTTGATTTGTTGCCACTTATAATCAATCAGTGCGTGGGCTAATTCATCTTTGGACTGAAAGTAATTGTAAAAACTGCCAGACGAAGTACCGCTGACACTAAATAGTTCTTTGAGTCCCGTAGATTGAAACCCTTGATGATGAATCAGATCTAAAACCGAGGCTAAAATATCCTCGCGAGTACGTTTCAGGTTAACCATTGAATCAGTTATCAGTGAAGAAAGGGTGTAGGGTGTAGGGTGTGGGGTGTAGGGAGAATTCGGAATTCGGAATTAATGCGTGAATTTTGAATTTTGAGTTGCTTTCTCTACTCCTCTGCACCTGAAGCCCCTCTGCTCCTCTGCTCTCTTGCCTCCCTTGTTCCCCTTGTCCTGTTCGTCTATTCATAAACTTACACCCGCAACTCCTCAACAGCGCGGGTTTCACGGGATAGGTGTAACTCTAATTCGGCTTTGAGTTCGTGATAGGCAGGATGGCGATCGAGACTTTCGCGCTTGCGGGGACGGGGGAAGGGAATATCAAGCACTTCGACAATTTGAGCGGCGGGACCCCGACTCATCATTACAATTTGATCTGATAGTAACAAAGCCTCTTCAATACTGTGGGTGATGAGAATTGCAGTTTTGTGTTGTTGCTCCCAAATTCGCGCAATTTCATCTTGCAAAAAACCCCGCGTCAATGCATCTAAAGCGCCAAATGGCTCATCCATTAAGAGAATTTGCGGATTAATTGCCAAAGCTCTGGCGATACCGACTCTTTGCTTCATTCCTCCCGATAATTCATGGGGATGTTTCTGTTCTGCACCCCGCAACCCAACTAGATCGATATATTCGCGCACGATCTGTTTTTGCCGATCGCGAGACATTTTAGGATAAACCGTTTCAATCGCAAAGCAGATATTTTCTGCTACAGTCATCCAAGGCATCAGAGAATAATTTTGGAAGACGACACCGCGATCGGGACCAGGATGATGAATTTCTGTCCCATTCAGCATTACTACACCACTAGTAGGTGGAGTCAAACCAGCAATAATGTTTAGTAAAGTTGATTTACCGCATCCAGAAGGACCGATAATTGAAACAAAGGTATTCGCTGAAATTTCTAAATTAATCTCAGCGATCGCAATATAATCCGGCGAAGTACGATGCAATAGCCGATCTACTAAGCTCTGTCTCCCAGGAAAGACCTTAAACACATCCTTCAGCACCAACTGAGTCGTGTCTTTAAGTGTAGGATCGAGCGTATCGGTATAAGAAATCATATTTGGTAAGTCGTAAGTCGTAAGTTGTAAGTCGTAACTAACCACTCGTGCGCTCTCTGCTCCCTGTTCACTGACCAAAAGACACCCAACTGTGTAATAGTCCCAAAAGGCGATCGAGCAGAATTCCTACTAATCCGATAACGACGATCGCGGTGATGATGCTAGTGACATTGAGGTTATTCCACTCGTTCCAAACAAAGCTACCAATACCCGTACCACCGACAATCATCTCGGCGGCGACTATCACTAACCAGGAAATACCGATACTAATTCGCAATCCTGCTACGATTTGGGGTGCGGCTGCTGGTAAAATGACTTTGGCGATCGTCCGCCAGCGAGATGCTCCCAAAGTTCTCGCTACGTTGAGGTAGTCGCGAGAAACGTGACTGACACCAAATTTGGTATTAATTAACGTGGGTGCAATGCTCGTAATTGCAATTACGAACAAGGCTGTTGCTTCGGAATTTTTGAGGATTGCTAGTCCTAATGGCAACCATGCTAAAGGAGAGACGGGACGTAGCAGTTGAATAAACGGATCGACGGCTTTGGAAACGACTTCTGATAATCCGATCGCAATACCTAGAGGAATAGCGATCGCCGAGCCGATGAAAAATCCTACCATCACTCGTTGCAAGCTTGCTAGTAAGTGCAGACCAATGCCTTTATCATTGGGACCATTATCGTAAAACGGATCGACGATCCAACTCCAAAAGTCGGCGATCGTCCGACTGGCAGCAGGCATCACAGGAGAAAATAGCTTCAATTGCACTCCCAATTCCCATACGAGTAACAACGCAGCTAGGAGTAAAAAGAATAAAATTGTGGCTTGTAAATTGGGATTTTGGAGCCAAGGATGAGCTGAGAAATGCGATCGCTGCTTGGATAATCGTCGGGAGTTGTCCACCATTACCTCTAAACCTTGAACTGTTTTTTCTGTTCTTGTAAATAGGCTTCAACTTTACCAGGGTCAAAGTCACCATTTTTCAGTTTTTCGATCCGCGTAGACTCCGCAGGTGGGTTTTGTCCCAATTCTTTCGCCAGTTCCCTTGCTAAGTCTGTCATATAGACTTGGGTGGCAATTTCTTCATATTTTGCCTTTTCTGTCGGCATTAAATCCCAGCGTACCATTTGAGAAGAAATCCACTTGG
>NZ_JBOFLP010000032.1:0-9308 GCF_051657925.1 Chroococcidiopsis sp. | reverse complement strand
CTCTACCGAAGGAAATCCCAGTTTCTCAATTACCAATTCGTTATCGAAGCCCCAAATACTATTAGCTTTTTCTATCGCAGCCGCATCCATCGCCCCTGGGTGTGCCTCGTAGATCTGCCAAGCCAATTTTTTCAACTGCTTGGCGATCGCTTGTTCCAACTGTCTCCCCAATGGGTGTTTCACCAAATAAGAAAGCGATCGATTTGAATCCAAACTCGGACAGATAACAGCTGCCCCCCCAATTTCACTAGGGGCTAGGGAAATTTTGGATTGGTAATTGGTAATTGGTAATTGGTAATTGACGGTTGACTGTTATTTCTCGCTCCCCCAGTTCCCCCAGCCTCCCTAGCTCTCTTCCCCCCTGCTCCCTGCACCGAAGCGCTCCCTGCTCCCTTATTTTCCTTATCTTCCAAACTCTGCGCTGCTTTCACTCCCCACAAAGCCAATTGCCCGCCGAGGGAAAAGCCTGTAAACCAAAATGGTGCGGGACAACCCATTGCTTTTGCTTGAGCGGCGATGCAAACAAAATCTTCTCCTTCGTATAACCCATCAGAAGTTAAAGTTGGCGATAACTGAGCTGTTTTACCGTGCGCCCGCCAGTCAAATAGCACTACAGCATAGCCTTGAGCAAAAGCTTTGCGTCCTAAAAGTCTTAAAAACCACTGATTTTCCAAAGTACCTGTAATACCATAAGTCCCAACGATCGTGGCTTTGGGATTTTCAGGAATTGCTACCCAACCAAAGATTGGAACTCCCCCAGCACCGTGAAAAATAACTGCTTCATAATTCGGCTCTGGGTGGCTAGTCGTTTTTTCCCAGTCTTTGCTTGCCCAAAGCGCAGTGTAAACCGTCATGGCTAAGCCATTGCGCAACCACCAAGGCGGCGTAAAGTCAGAATTCAATTTTCCTCGATGCATTTCAGTTATCAGTTATCAGTTGTCAGTTGTCAGTTGTCAGCGAATTCTTACCTCTTGTCCATCGCCTCTTACCTCTCAAACTCGGCGATCGCATTCAATTTTCATCACTTTGTTACAACATTCACCACATGAGCGATAGCTAATCTTTAGAATCATCCGTATAATCAGTACAGCAATCTTTGTATCTGCCCAAGGTTCTTATTGTTCATTAACATTTGTTAATCTGATTTAATAATAATGGCACGAATACTTGTAATTGATGACGATCCAGCAATCTCCGAATTGGTTGCCGTGAACTTAGAAATGGCTGGCTACGATGTCAGTCAAGCAGAAGACGGAATTAAGGGACAGGCTCTCGCACTTCAGTTGCAGCCAGACTTAATTATGCTCGATCTGATGCTACCTAGAGTAGACGGCTTTACAGTTTGCCAGCGTTTGCGACGCGACGAACGGACGGCTGAAATTCCCGTACTCATGCTCACAGCCCTTAGCCAAACTCAAGATAAGGTTGAGGGTTTCAATGCAGGTGCAGACGACTATTTGACGAAACCGTTTGAAGTTGAAGAAATGCTGGCTCGCGTCCGTGCCTTACTGCGGCGTACCGATCGCATCCCTCAAGCAGCCAAGCATAGCGAGATCCTCAACTACGGTCCTCTAACTCTGGTTCCAGAACGTTTTGAAGCTATCTGGTTTACTGAAACTGTCAAATTGACTCACCTAGAATTTGAGTTACTCCACTGCTTGCTTCAGCGTCACGGACAGACTGTTTCGCCTAGCGACATTCTCAAGGAAGTCTGGGGATACGATCCTGACGATGACATTGAAACTATTCGCGTCCACATTCGCCATCTACGAACTAAACTAGAACCAGATCCTCGCCATCCTCGTTATATCAAAACCGTTTATGGGGCAGGCTACTGTTTAGAACTACCTAGCGTAGAGCAAGTAGAGGAAGTAGCTGTAGCTCACGGTAGCAGTCACGAATAAGTCAATTTTTTACAAAAATAGCTGGAGTTAACTTTAATTGTTTGCTCTAGTTGTCAGGAGAAAATGCAGTTGATTTCATCTGCATTTGTCCGTTTTTCTGATATTATATTTTGCATAATAGAAATATAGTCTGAATTTTAAAAAGTAAAAATATTTTCTAGAATAAAGTAAAAGAATAATAACTCAAAAAATAAAAATAAGCAATCCTCCTCAAAACTCTCTCAAAACATTCTCGAATCATTTTTCGCCCTATCATATGTAGAGGCGTTTGTAGAGACGTTACATGTAACGTCTTTACAGGAAAATGTTCCTAAATCAATTTCGTCAATCAATTAAGATTGTTACGCATTGCCTAGCCGCACACAGGCAGAAAAAATATAGGGGCGTACAGATGTACGCCCCTACAAATCAAAAACCGATCGAAGAAACTATGGAGCTAAAGCATTACCCCGTATTAGACTACCGATCGTTTTAGCAGTAATCTTCAACTGAGTAATTGGATTCGCTGGAACCACTGTTTTGTAGAGGTAGCTATCGAACGTTAGCTTCTGCACGTCCAAATCGGCGCACATTTCCACGAATGCCTCACGGGTTGCATCAGAACGATAAAATACGGTTTGCAAAATGTCTAGCACCTTGTACGTTATGCCGTACTTACGATCCCAACGCTTGAGATAAACCTTGAGGTCATCTTCTGTAGGAATGCGGCTACCACCCTGGGAAAATTCCACAATCGTTTCGGCACACATCCGCCCAGACTTAGCCGCAAAGTAAATTCCTTCACCTGATGATTTCGTGACGTAACCAGCAGCATCGCCAATTAGAGCAATTCTGCCCACGACGCGACGGGGACGGGGATGTTCGGGGATGGGGTGCGCCTCAACTTTAATGATTTGACCCCCAGCCAACTTTCTCGCCGCACGAGCGCGAATACCAGCTTGTAGCTGCTTGATGCTGGCTTTATTGACCTGCATCGTCCCCGTACCTACGGCTACGTGGTCGTATTTAGGAAATACCCAAGCGTAGAAATCGGTAGAAACGTCATTACCAACGTACATTTCCGCCATATCTTGGTAATACGCCATTTTATCCTGAGGCAGCCGGATGCGCTCTTGAAATGCGATCGCGAAGTTATATTCTCCAGCGTCCATTTCTTTAGCAATCCGAGAATTTGCCCCATCCGCGCCAATCACCAAATCCACTTTCAGAGTTTTGGCAACACCTTGCGTTCCACCTTCTGAGTGGTCTACATAATGGATGGTATAGGGTTCTTTACTATTTGTCGGAAAATCAAGTTTATGAACTGTGGCATTAATTAAAATTGCGCCCAACTGCGCCGCCCGATTACGCAGGAATCCATCCAGCACTTCGCGGCGACACATTCCAATATATTCGTCTTTATTAACCAAATTGATATCCACCTCGCGGTTAGAGGGGGAAATCATCTTCATCCGTCGTACCTGACGGTCAATAATTTCTGGTGGGAGGTCAAACTCGCTCACCATGCATAGAGGAATCGCACCGCCACAAGGCTTGGCATTATCCAGCTTGCGTTCAATTAGGTAAGTCTCGATGCCAGCTTTGGCTAGGACTTCTGCGGCGGATGAACCTGCTGGACCCGAACCAACGACAGCAACCCGTAGAGTCAAAGTTTTTCTCCCAAACTTCAAATCGCTAAAAATGCATCGTATCACGGTCTTTTACCTGATTTGGCGACTGTGGCAGCAGAGCGGGCAAATTTGCAACAGAGCTTAAAACTTTTTGTAAATATATTTAATGTCTTTTGAGCTGGCTTTGTGTATGTCAAAAACTGCTCATGCACGCACGTAGTCGTACACCACTGCTCGCTGATTAAGCTAAACTTAAGAATTTAAACAAATATAAAAACCTAGTATAGTTTGAGTCTGAAACTTAATATCAAAGTCTAAAAATAGCCTAAATGCCTTGAAATGAACGCATAATGGAATTTTTTACGATTCTTCTGTCTGGCATACTTGGTTTAGTGACTCCAGCAGGGTTAGTTGTAGATCGAACGGCAGAAAATGCTGTTCGCTCTCAATTACAGCACGCAGAGCAGCTAGAAGTGCGAGTAGACAATGCACCTAGTTACCAACTTATACAAGGAAAGGTGGAAAAGGTACGCTTGGCTGGGCGAGGCTTAAGACTAAAGCAGCAGAATATCCGTATTGCTGCTTTAGAACTAGAAACCGATCCAGTTGATGTCGATCCGCGCAGTCTAGGAAAGCAAAAGCTCAAATTACGGCGATCGCTCCATGCAGGAGTGCATTTGCTGCTAGAGCAATCAGACCTCAACCAAGCTTTACCTACCTTGATTGCGCAAATCCAGGAATTTGTGATTCCAGAGTTGGGGGGCGATCGCGCTGAGTCTAGCTCTAACTATAATTTTGTCAATCCACGACTAGAACTACTAGCCAACAATCGCTTGCGCTTTCAAGTCCAACTAGCCGCAGAGGGTGACGACGAACCACTGGCAATTGTCGCTGAGTCAGGATTGATGGTAAAAGGCGGGCGACAAATTCAACTAGTTCAACCAACAGTTGTAGTCGATCGGGAAGCAGTCGCTCAGAATATCGTAGACGAAATCGCCACGAATCTCAGCCAAGAACTCGATTTCCGTCGCCTGGAAGTGTACGGACTGCAAGTGAGAATCTTACAATTAAAAGTAGCAGCCCAAAAATTAGATCTGGTGACTTTTGTGCGCGTCGATCCGTCTTCCTCTTTGTTGCAGAATCCTTCATTGCAGAATTCTAAGTTATAGACTCAGCTAATATATAATTTGCTAATTTGCCTCCTCATCTCACCGATCTCGCGTCCACCCAAGGAGAACTATCCCTATGGTTAAACAACAACAAAATCGCCGAATTCCAGTTAGCGGCTTAGTTGCAGGAATTGCGGCAGTAGCAGTGACAGCAGGAGGCGGCGCAGCTTGGTGGCACTGGCAATCGAACCAAAAACCAACTCGACCAATTGCGCCACCAATTAGCGGGATTCAAGAAGCGCCAAAGCCACAAACTCCACCAGTCGCACAACAACAGGTAGAAGTCTTTTGGCTCAAGGGAAGTGGAGTACGACAGCAGCTGATTGCGACTACAGCCACCACAACGGCTGACATAAAAAAACAGCCTACGGCTGCTCTAAAAACTGCTTTTGATAACTTACTCTCTGGTCCAAAAGATGGATCTGTCAGTACTACCATTCCCCAAGGAACAACACTGCGGGATCTAAAGGTGGAGAAAGATGGAATTCACGTCAATTTATCAGAAGATTTCACCGCTGGCGGCGGTAGTACTGCTATGACAGGGCGAGTAGCACAGGTGATTTACACGGCAACAAGTCTCGATCCAAATGCAAAAGTTTGGATTGAGGTGGAAGGAGAGCCGCTGGAAGTTTTGGGCGGCGAAGGCTTAGAGTTAGAGCAACCGCTGACGCGCCAAAGTTTAGGAGAAAACTTTACACTTTAGCCTGCTACATTTGATAAGAATTATGAAATTAGCAGCGATCGAGAGATCGGGCATCGCCAGCAGCAAACTGTGGCATAGATAACTCCTCAACGTTTTCCATTGCCATTGAGTACCCGAAATTGGCGGGCTTGATGTTCGACTCGGGTAGCAAGTCGATGACAGACAAGATTCCATAATTGGAAGATCATGTCATCCTCAACGCGGTAGTAGGCGGAAGTGCCTTCACTACGGCGACTGAGAATGCCTGCCTGCCACATGATTTTTAAATGTTTGGAAACGTTGGCTTGGCTAGTCTGAGTTGCATCCACCAATTCTTGAACGCACTTTTCACCATCGCGTAACAGGCTGAGCAGCCGTAGGCGCATTGGTTCGCTTAACAAGCTGAAATACTCTGCTACTTGTTGCATAACCTCTGGAGGTACAGGCTTGGTTAATTTCATTAGAACTGACCCGTAGAAAGATGTCGCAAGATAGTTGGCAGTGATGCCAAATAGTTAACTGGTAATTAAAGTAGTTAACCATTAATCGGGGTTTATGCGCATCAGTGGCTGTCCATATTCCACTGGTTCGCCATTTTGCACCAAAATTTCAATCACTTGTCCAGATACTTCGGCTTCAATCTCGTTCATCAGCTTCATAGCCTCGATAATACAGACAGTTTGACCGGATCTAATGCGATCGCCAACTTCTACAAATGATGGTTCGCCAGGGGCAGGAGCGCGGTAAAAAGTTCCTACCATAGGAGAGGGAATTTCCGCAAACTTTTGTTCTATGGGCGCTGACGCAGCCATCGAGACTGTGGCGGAATTGATGGCAGTAGAATCAACTCGGCGAGAAACTGAATCTGTGCCAGCAGGCATTTTAGCAGAGTCGAAGTGTAATTCTGTTGCCGTTAGGTTACTACTTTCTCCTGCTATAGCGGATGCAGGTGCAGTGCTTTGAAGACCCGTACCCTTACGTACTGTCAGCTCAAATTCCTGCGTTTTTAGGGTGAGTTCCTCAATTTCAGTTCGATCCAACGCCAACAATAGTTGACGTATTTCATTTAAATCCAGTGACACAGCAAATTCCTCTTCAATGTCATTTGTCATCAGTCATCAGTCATTTGTTGTCATTCCACTCATGACACATGACAAATGACAAATGACTCCTAAAAGCAATCATTCTCCCCGACCGAGATAAGTATCGTTACGGGTATCGATCCGAATGCGTTCCCCTTGAGTAATAAATAAAGGAACCATGATAGTAGCACCAGTCTCGACAACAGCAGGCTTAGTACCACCTGTAGCCGTATCACCGCGCACGCCAGGATCGGTTTGCACGATTTCTAGCACGACAGAATTCGGCAATTCTACTTCCAACACTTGTTCGTCCCAGCGGACGACATTCACTTCCATACCATCTTTGAGGTACTTGACGCGATCGCCAATCTGTGCAGCCGTCAATCGCGCTTCCTCGTAGGTTTCCATCTCCATAAAAACGAAATCATCGCCGTCTTTATAGGTATGTTGCATCGTACTCTTTTCTAGATTGGCTTGGGGAACTGTTTCACCAGCACGGAAGGTTCGTTCCACTACGCTACCAGACTGGACGTTTTTTAACTTTGTCCGCACAAAAGCCGAGCCTTTTCCTGGCTTTACATGAAGGAATTCCACCACCCGCCAAACAGATCCATCTAGGACAATACTTACGCCTGGTCGAAAGTCATTACTAGAAATCATGGAACAATAGACTCACTCATCATGCAGGACAATCGGCAATCTATTTTACATCCTTTCGGTAAGGGGTAGGAGCGAGGGAAAGAAGGGGCGTAGGATGTCGGTCAAATTTGGATTTTAAATTTGTGATTTTAGATTTAATCCAAAATTCAAAATCTAAAATTCCCCTTGTCCCCCTTGTCTCCCTTGCCTCCGAGAGTCCCCCTTGTCCTCAAAAATCCCTCACTCCTCACTCCGGACTTCGTCCCGCTTCGCTAACGCTCCTCGCCCCTTACTATGGCAAAATGACGATCGGGTCTCACTAAGTTATGCGCGAAGTTATGAGCGAAGATCGCGTTGCGCGTATCCGCGCCCTACCATCGCACTGCGGCGATGGAGAGCAAAAATCCCTCGCAGCATACCCCTTATAAGAGCTAGAACATGACAAAATTTTGCCAACGCTGGCTAAAAAATATTTCGATCGCAATAATGCCGATCGCATTTTGTTGGAGTCTGAGTATAGCAGTCTGGACTCCTACCTCCTACGCCGCACTACCAGCAGGAAATGCTATCACTGATGGTAAAGCTTTGTTGCGTTACGCCCTGCCAATTGACAACCAACCCGTCAGGCAACTGCAAGCAAGTTTAGAAGATATTGCCAATCAACTGCGAGCCAACCGCCGTTGGGGTGCGATCGCTAACGACCTCAAAGGCGCTTCTAGGGCAATCTCTAATCCTGAAAAAATTCTGAGTAGCGTTCCCGCAGAACGCCAGCCTCAAGCAGAAAAGATAATTGCTCAAATTAAAGATGGCATTCCCAAACTTCAAGAAGCAACAGATAAGAAAGATAAAGAAAATATCTGGGTCGAACGCGCTAACATACTCAATTTAGTTAGCGAGTTAGAAGAGTTGATGGTCAAAGAATTTCCCTATGAAGTCCCCGCTCAATACTCTAACTTGCCTCAACTCAAAGGACGGGCAACGATCGCATTTAAAACCAATAAAGGTGACATTACTGTGGTTGTAGACGGCTACAGCGCCCCCGTCACCGCAGGTAATTTTGTCGATCTCGTTCAACGGGGCTTCTACAACGGATTAGAATTCATCCGTGCTGAAGATTCCTACGTTTTGCAAACAGGCGATCCCCCTGGGAAAGACCAAGGATTTATCGACCCCAACACGGGTAAGTACCGTGCCGTTCCTTTAGAAATTCTGGTCAAAGGCGATTCGGAACCTACATACGGCGTAACGTTAGAGCAAGCCGGTCGTTACACTGACGAACCAGTATTGCCCTTTTCTGCCTACGGTGCAGTTGCAATGGCAAGACCGGAATTTGAGCCTGATGGTGGTTCTTCCCAATTTTTCTTCTTCTTGTTTGAGCCAGAACTAACTCCAGCCGGACGTAACTTACTAGACGGGCGCTACTCTGTATTTGGTTACGTTACCGAGGGTAAAGAAGTCCTAGAAAAGCTAAAAGCAGGTGACAAAATCGAATCAGCTAAAGTCATCCAGGGTGCAGACAAATTAGTTCAACCCCAAGTAGCATAACTAGGGAGTAGGGATTTGTAGGGGCGGGTTTAACAGATATGCCTAAAGACAAACAAAAAGTTCAGCTAAACCCGCCCGCAGAAGAGCCAGTGGAAAAGAGGGCTGAGGGAGATAAGAGAGCAGGCGTTGCTGGGGAAGCTGAGGAAGCTGGGGGAGAGAAACCACGTGCTACTCACCACTCACCACTCTCTTTTCCGACTCCCAACTCCCGACTCCCGACTTCCCACAAACTATCAACCCAAATCGAAGCAATTCTTTACTTAAAAGGCAAACCGCTATCAGTCGCAGAAATTGCCGAATACGCACAGTGCGATCGCCCTACCGCTGAAGAAGGACTGATCGAACTGATTGAAGACTACGCCCGTCGCGGCAGCGCCTTAGAGGTTGTCGAAACACCTACAGGCTACAGTCTGCAACTGCGCTCTGGTTTTCAGGACTTGGTACACAGGTTAATTCCTCTCGAACTCGGAGTGGGGGCTTTACGCACGTTAGCAGCGATCGCCCTTCACAGCCCAATTGCTCAAAATCAACTCGTCGAGCTGCGCGGCTCTAGTGCTTACCAACACGTTCAAGAATTGGTAGAACAAGGATTCGTCCGCAAACGCCGCCAGTCAGATTCTCGCTCCTCCCTACTCCAATTAACCGAAAAATTTCATCAATACTTCCAAATCGAGCAA
>NZ_JBOFLP010000031.1:0-11363 GCF_051657925.1 Chroococcidiopsis sp. | reverse complement strand
TTGACTTCCATGAGGGTGAAGTTGCCCGTGTAGAAGTGTATGAAGAAGTTCCAGATATTCATAAAGAAGCCTTCGTCAGAGAAGAAATCAGAGTCAAGAAGGTCGTAGAACAGGAAACTGTGCAAGTACAAGAAACGGTTCGTCGGGAAGAATTAGATGTCGATACTGAGGGTCGCCCAGTCGTCAATCGCGATTCTGATAACTTTCCACAGGTATAGTTCAGTGACCAATTATCAGTGAAAGCGTGACTGGTGGCTGGTGATTAGAAAAGATTCTAGGCACTAGCCGCGCTTCTACCAGCCACTGTTCTCTGTTCTATTGCTTCAATTCATTTATAAATTGTAGGAGGTAGAAATGAGTTTGATTAAAAGGTTTCGGAAAATTGCGATTGTGCTGATGTTAGTTTTGTCGATCGCTACAACTACAGCCTGTAGCAGTGCAGTTCAAGCCAAACAGCCAACAACAACGCTACCAACAGCTAGTCGGAGTGCAGATTACTCGCAAATCGCACGCGGAAATACTCAAGCCGGACAAGATTTTGGTGGTTGGGTCGTGCAAACGGCCAAGGGAATGGTTAAAGATGCCTATGTGCGCGACAACAATAAATTAGGTGTTGTCATCTCACCTGAAGTTCGCCCAAACGAAGTGAAGCCATTAGCAAAATCTCTAGCTCAAGGTTTTCGCCGCAATTTCCCCAACCAAGATTTGACTGTGTTGATGTACGCACCGGATAAAAAGCTAATTTTGACAGCTAAGTACGACACTCAAACTAATCAGATTGAATACAAGTAGCTGTTAAGTAAGTTAAAAGTCAAAAGTCAAAAAGGAAAAGCTTGATGTTGGCAAGCTTCTTAGATGCGAACATTGAGCAAGTCCAATGATTTTTTTATGTTTGACAGCTTAGTTAATAGTTTTGAAGAAAAGGAGAAAAAACATGAGTAGTAGCGATAAATATAGAAAAGAAGTGATGAACGATCTCGCTCAAGGTAATGTGGAAAATCTTGGTGATGCACCAGCGAACTTAGAGCAAGACTACGAAAACTTTGATGATTTTGCTCAACGCTCATCCCATGACGAACGCCGTCGCTTATTCGGACGCTCTTTCCATCCCGATCGGATTCCGACAAACCAGATGGAACCGGAACTGCAAAAAGCGATCGCCCAGATTAAACCAAATGAAAGAGATGATGTGGCGCGGGCTTTCTTCAAGCACTTAGGTAAAAGAGGACTGCACGAGCGCGATTTAGAAAAGCAACTAGGGCTATCTACCCATCACGCCCGCCGGATGAATGCCGACGATGTAAGTAAATTAGCTGCATTTGCTTATCACAACCATCCCGATATTTTTCAAGAGGTATTAGCGGAACAACCTGCATTCGTGAAATTCCTCAGCAATCCACTCGTCGGTGCTGCATTTGGTGCGATCGCGGCTAAATGGTTAAGTGGTCGCAAGTAAGTGCAAATTGTATCGGAGAGAGAGACTACTACAAGCATTAACCGAAACAAAGCCGAGAAATGGTTTTACTGTAACAGGTAAAGCTGGTTCTCTCGGTTTTGTTATAGAAGGAGTCGGGGCTATTTCTCCCAATTTTAACGGTCGGTTAAGGATGAATGACTTTGATTTTGGGAGCGATTACCTGCTTAACGATCGCATCAGCTAATGCTTTTAGCAATCTTCTTTGTGTGAAACAAAATTTTACTTTTGAATGTAACTTAAGCTCGCATCATTTCTAACAGCTTAAATACAATCCTTGAGGAGTAGAATATTCCTCACTTGGGAAAGTAGTAACGACCTTAGTTAATAGCTAAGCTGACAATTAAAGGGCATCTCAAATAAGAAATTTGACTTGCGATCGAGCATGAATGGAGTAAATCATATGTGGGAAATCGCAGAAATAGTAAAACAATTTGACTTTGCAAATCTTTACTTAGCACAAATTATCACAGAAGAAATTCTGACTCCAGAAGAAGCTGCTGCCGTCTTTTCTGGACCGCAATTCTTGGTGGCATTGATTGCAGGTGTAGTGATGGCGTTTGCCTTTCAACTCCTGTTAACTAACTTTTCCGTGGCTGTAGGTATTTCCGCTTTGGGTGGAGGAGATGCTGAGGATACGGATAATTTAGGCAGCACAGTCCGCAAAATCTCAGCCGCAGTGGGTCTGTTGGCTTTGTCAACTGGTGGCGTAGCTCTGTTCGTGGCTAGTTTTTTAGCAGTGAAACTCAGCTTAGTCAGCAGTGCGGTATTAGGGGCGATTATTGGGGTAGTCATTTGGTCTACCTACTTTTCGATCCTGTTGTGGTTAGGCTCAACTACAGTCGGTTCGCTGATCGGTTCTTTAGTCAGTACTGCTACCTCTGGTTTTCAAGGACTACTGGGGACAGCAGCTACCGCTTTGGGTGCTAATGCAGCGAAAAACCAAGCGGTGGACACGGCTGAAGCGATCGCCGCCGCAGTTCGGCAAGAATTTACTACGGGAATCGACCCAGACGCGATCGGCAAGACATTGCAAAAGTCTTTGGGAAATTTACAATTACCGCAACTGAATCTAGACGAGATTCGCGGTCAGTTTGAAACGATTCTCAACAGCTCGGATTTAAAATCTGTGGCTGATAGCGATTTGCTACGTAACATTAACCGCGAGACATTTGCAGATTTAGTCAGCGATCGCACGGACTTATCCAAACAAGACGTGAATCGGATTGTAGACCAGCTGCAAGGAGTTTGGCAGCAGGCGATCGGTAAAGATGAAGCAGATCCGCAAGCGCAATTAAGTCAATTTATCAAGTCAGCTTCTCCCGAACAACTCAATTCCAGCGATTTGAGCGAAAAACTAGAACAACTAGTACAAAGCAGCCAATCGAGCGGGAAGCAAAGCAACGGTTGGGGAAATCGAGCCGTGCAATTGGGTGTGAGCGCTTTGACAACAGCAGTGCTCGAAAGAACTAATCTGGCTGGAATTGATGTGGAAAATATTTCTGGTCAACTACAAAAATTTATCGATAAGTTACCAGAAGTAGATCGAGAAAAAATTTCCGGTCAGTTGCAGCAATTTAAAGAACAAGCGCAACAGCAAGCGCAAAAACTACCAGCACTACCAATAAATAGTGCTATCCGCAGCGATGTAGATGACTATTTGCTGAAATCTTACTCGTGGCATTTCAATCGCGAGACGATTAAGCAGGAATTTAGAAATGTTATCTACGATCCGCAAGCCGATCCAAGTAAAGTCAAGCGAGAGTTGGAACAGTTGAATAAAGACTACTTTATTCAAAAACTGAATCAACGCGGCGATTTACTTGAAAACAAAGTTCAAGAAGTGGCTCAGCAACTAGAAGAAATCCGCACGGAGATTTTGGATACGGTTTCTGCTGGTGCGTCACAAGCGCAATCGCAAGACCTGCGTAGCCGTGTAGAAAATTATCTGCGCTCGACTGGTAAGGAAGAACTAAATCCTGAAGGAATTGAGCGCGACTTCCAAACTCTTCTAGAAGATCCAGAAGCGGGTGTGGAAACACTCAGCGATTGCCTATCGCAATTCGATCGCGATACTTTGACTCAATTGCTCAAACAACGCCAAGATATTAGCGAAGAGGAAGCAAATAATATTGTCGGTCAACTCGAAAGCACTCGCGATCGCGTTGTTAACCGTGCCAAAGAATTGCAAGAACAGGCGCAAGCTAAAGCAACAGAAATACGACAAAAAGTAGAAGAATATCTTCGCAATACCAACAAAGAAGAACTCAACCCCGAAGGGATCGAGCGCGATTTTCGCACCTTGCTAGAAGATCCGCAAGTTGGACTGTCTGTATTACGCTCAAGATTATCGCAGTTCGATCGCGAAACGTTAGTTGCTCTACTTTCGCAACGTCAAGATTTGAGCGAGGAGCAAATAAATCAAACTCTCGATCGCCTTGAATCAGTGCGAGATAATATCTTACAAGCACCGCAGCAGTTAGCAGGTAAAGCCAAAGAGCAATACGACAAAACGACAACGGCGATTTCTGAATATCTGCGTAACACCAACTTAGAGGAACTCGATCCTGAAGGAATCCAACAGGATTTACGTAAAGTATTGTCAGATCCGAAAGAGGGAGCTGTAGCATTACGCGATCGCTTATCGCATGTCGATCGAGAAACCTTGGTAAAACTGCTGTCGCAACGGCAAGACTTGAGCGAAGAACAAGTCAACCGCGCGATCGACTCTGTAGAAGATGCAATTAACAGCATCGTGCAAGCACCGCGCCGCTTGGCAAGCCGCGTCCAACAGCAGGCGATCGATTTTGAGGCAACTTTAGAAGGTTATTTGCGTAATACGAATAAAGAAGAACTCAATCCCGATAGCATCAAGCGCGACTTGCAACTATTGCTTAACGATCCCCGCGCCGGATTCGGTAGCTTGGGCGATCGCCTCTCGCACTTCGATCGTTCGACGATTGTGGCTTTACTGTCTCAAAGAGAAGATATTTCGGAAGAAGAAGCGAATCAAATTGTCGATCGCATCCTTGCCGTACGGAACTCTGTTGCCGAGCAAATTGAGAAAATTCAGCGTAGCGTGCAATCAGTTGTCGATGGAGTCTTCGATCGCCTCCGCAACTACCTTAACTCGCTGGAGCGTCCCGAACTTAACTACGAGGGAATTCAACAAGACTTCACCACCTTGTTTGACGATCCGCAAGCGGGATTTGAGGCTCTACGCGGTCGTTTGAGCCAATTCGATCGCGACACGCTAATCGCCGTGTTGAGTTCCCGCGAAGATATTTCCCCAGCCGATGCCGAGCGGATTGTGGGTCAAATTGAAGGTACGCGCGATCGCGTTCTGCATCAAGCCGAACGCATCCAGCAAGAAACGCAAAAACGGCTGGAAGCTTTGAAACAACAAGCACAGGCAACAGCAGTAGAAACCAAAAAAGCCGCAGCTGGTGCAGCTTGGTGGTTGTTTGGTACGGCTTTGACTTCTCTTGTCGCATCTGCGATCGCCGGAGCATTAGCCGTGAATGGGATCGGCGGATTGTTTTAACCAAATAGAGACGCGATTCGATCGCGTCTCTGCACCCTTGAAATTTTGAAACTTGAAATTTTGAAATAGGAGCAAAAAAATGACTTTAGGCTACCACAGACGAGCAGTAGGCACATTTGAGCGGCGCAAAGACGCAGAACGCGCCCTGAATGAATTAAAGCGTTCTGGTTTTGGGATGGGTCGGGTTTCCATCATCGCCCAAGATGCAGACAGCAAACCTGATATTGCTGGTGTAGATGTCGAAGATCGCGATCGCGTTGGCAACAAAGCTGACGAAGGTGCGACGGCTGGAGCGCTCACAGGCGGAGTTTTGGGTGGTCTGACTGGTTTACTCGTGGGATTAGGTACTTTAGCAATTCCTGGCGTAGGTCCAGTGATGCTAGCGGGTGAAGTTGCTACAGCCCTGGCTACAACTGCGGCTGGTGGTGCGATTGGTGCGGCTGCGGGTGGTTTGCTTGGCGCATTAGTTGGTTTGGGGATTCCCGAAGAAAGGGCCAAAGTATACAGCGATCGCGTTTCTAGAGGACATTATTTAGTTATTGTTGATGGCACTGATGACGAAATCGTCCATGCAGCCAGAATTCTCGGCGGTGGCGGGATTCAAGAATGGGGTGTATATAACAACCCAAATGCGACCACTACCCGCACCGATGTTGTGACTGATGTAGAGCGCGTGAATCCGACTAGACCGGCTTACCGCACCGAAGGCATTGTCGATAACGTCAACACCGCTAACCCCACCTACCGCACCGAAGGCAGTGTTGACGACGCTCCTGAAGTCATTATTGTCGATCGTCGGGGCGAGACGCACTGAACCGGCATAGTATTGAAGTTAGCTACTTAAGAAGTGATGAAGAGCGGTCGCTCTGGTTCTAAACAATAGCTTTAGCTTGCTAGATCGATCGAAGCATCTCGGTGAAATCGAATCACTCGTGAGAGTGAAATTCGATAATGGGTGGAAGGACATACTGTCAGTGCGATACTATCTCGCTCGGAAACTAGTATTTGCTTGACAGTACAGGCTTGTCTTTTGTTATTGCAGTAAGCAATAATGCGATCGCCGATTTGAATATCCAATACTTGAATTTTCATGACTTTGCTCTGTTAGGGTTTTCCTAACGTTTGCTAAATTCTGCATGTGGTACAACAATGATGCTATTTCAATCTATAAAAACTGAAATTTCAGACAGCTAGCTTAGTAGCGGGAACGTCTTTTACGCTGCTTATGCTTAGCGAGTTCCTTACGTTTATGTTTTTCAATTGGCGTTTCAAAGTGACGATGTTTCTTGATGTCTAAAAAAATCCCTGCTTTAGAAACTTCGCGCTTAAATCGACGCAAGGCTGACTCAATTCCTTCATTTTCACCCAAAATAATTTGTGCCATCTATTCTCCTCTCACTTGAGTAAATTAGGATAGAATTTGGGCAATTTATCCTGAAATTAAGTTGTTAGCAAAAAAGGGTAGACTCCCGATCTACCCTTAAACCTTAGAGTTAAATTATCTGTCTTAAAGCTTAGTAGCGACTAGAGAAATTACCTCTGCGATTACCACCACCGAATGAGCCTCTGTCTTCTCTAGGCTTTGCCTTATTAACCTTCAGGTTGCGCCCCATCCATTCAGCACCATCGAGAGCATCAATGGCAGCTGTTTCTTCCGTATCTGTATCCATTTCCACAAAAGCAAAGCCGCGCATCCGACCAGTTTCGCGATCCGTTGGGAGTTGCACCCGCTTTACAGAACCGTACTCTGCAAAAGCAGCACTGAGGTCTTCTTGCGTTACCTCGTATGATAAATTGCCGACATATATAGACATATGATTGTCTCCAAAATCAAAAGGTGTAGAGATTTAGATTTCGGAGAGAAGCCTGTTAATGTTAAAAACAAACGATATAACCGAATTTTAGTCTCACCTACTATACTAGCGCACTATTGAACTCTCGCACGAGAGCGATCGCGTCGGAATGGGCGTATTGAATACATCTTAGTTAATGATAAAAGACCTTCGCCATATTTCAACAAGCTGTGTAGACGATCCCTCCGGCATCGCTAGATGTATGTGCTCAACAGCCTCTGGTGCTTTGTTTTGTGGAACTTTGCTCTTGATTTATATAGTTGGAATCTAGTCAAAAGATACATAACTCCGATTGAGTGCGGTCAAGACTAGTCGTTGAAATATTCAAGCAGATCTACGGAAATATTTTGTTATAATAGTTTACATACGCTTACACGAGGGCATCCATGCGCTACACCGATAAAGAAGGGAATACCCTCAACCTGAATGAATGTATGATTGCCGATAGCTTCTTGATGGAGCCTGATGTTTATACCTGCGAACCACTGGAAATGCATTTTAACCAAAAAGGAGATCTCAAAGCAGGAAAGAGACCGAACAAAGTAGTAGTTAGCAAATCTTTGTAGTGGCGATTAGCTCAGTATGACAATAGCGAGCGAACTAGGTATCTAGCCTCAGACAAAGATATTTAGCTAGACTCGATCTTCTAGTTTTCGCCCCAGTGGGGCAGGAGTCAGCGATGAATCAGCCCATTAAATTATCTATAGAGCAAGAATTTAGCCTCAGAAGCTTTGCCGACCAAGTACAGCAAATGTCCCGCGAACAAGCCCAGGAATTTTTGATTGTGCTGCATAAGCAGATGATAATTCAGAAAACAATGTACCAGGAATTTTTGAAGCATGAGTGGCATCTGGACTAGGACGGAATCTCCAGATACAGTCGGGAAATAAATAACAGGTGTAAAACACCTCCCATCAGAAAAACTGCCCTGAATCTAGAGGTCACTTTATTATTGTTTCCAATGTCCTGCTAGCATCACTGCTTGAGTACCTGCTTAACTAGCTGCTTAGCATCTGCATTCAGTCGAAGAACTTTCATAGACGCATTTCTATGTTCAGCAGCCTAACTAGTTTAACTAATCCTATGGGAAGCGATTGGGGAGAGCGCCTACTCAACACTGTTGCTAACAAAACAATTCGCTATCTATTCACTCAAAGCGAGTCAGTAGAAGTCTCGATCCACTGCTATCCTTCCAGTAAACTCTTGCAGGGTAGCATCGACAGCTTCAAAATGAGCGGTCGGGGACTCGTTATCCGCCATGAATTTCGGGCGGAAGAAATGACCCTCATCACTGATGCCATAGCGATTGACTTCAGTAGCCTTTTGCGCGGTAAACTAGCTTTAGCGCAACCCACCCAAGCTATTGTTCGAGTCACTCTCTCAGAAGCAGGGATCGATCGCGCTTTTGAGGCAGAGGTGGTGAAAAAGCGCCTCCAAAACCTCTATCTACCTGCTTTATCCGATATATCTGGTGGCAATTCAGTCTCTTTTGAAGCTGTGCGGCTACAGCTATTACCCAACAATCGGGTACAGATTTGGGCTAATGCCGATCTAAGCAACGGCAAACTCGTGCCGATTAGTCTGAGTGCAACCATAACCATCGAGCGACGACGCCGCCTTGCTTTTTGCGAGCCAAAGTTTGAAGCAGATAGCGTACCAGAATCTCAACGAGAAATCTCTCAAACCCTAAGCATCATATTGGTAGAGATTTTAGATCGCATGGTCGATTTGGATCGCTTCGATCTCGATGGCATCACGATCCGACTCAACCAATTGGAAACCCAAGAAAAACTATTGATTTTCAGCGGCTACGCCCAAATTGAGCGCATCCCCGCCAACTCCTAGTTTGCTAGGAAATCAGGTGCTGACATGCATCAGTGCTTTAACTGGTAGCGTCGCTTCTGCTAGTGGATCGTAGCCTAGCTGCTGGGTAATCCGCTCTCTTGCTAAAGCGCGGTACTCCCAGAAATGCTCTCCAGCCGCACACAGTCCCAGATACATATTCAGAACTTGAGGTTTTGCACGCACGATTACCCACAGTTGTCGCCAAAATTGCGCCCGAATTTCAGCTCGTCGCCAGCCCTGATGCCAGATCAACCGTGCTAATAGCCGTAGCCCCTTGCCTGGCGCAAAGTGCATACTCTGCTTTCGCCCAGCCGGGGGAACAATGTTAAGGCATTGGTCAAAACAGCGCTTGAGATAGTTTGCGGGTTCGTACAACATCCAGAAGCCTTCTACATACTCTCTAGCAATTTCAGCAACTGGTCGAGTGGGAATGAAATTCATCAACGTGTTCTGATCCCCGACTTGGGTGACACCAACGCCCTCTAATAAGCGCTGTTCTTTTTCCAGCCGATTCCAAAGGGCAGTATTAGGCAATGCTTGCAGAATTCCTAGCATTGGTTGAGGAATACTAGTTTGTTCCACAAATGCTTGAATTCGTTCTCCAGCACCCGAGCGTTCTCCGTCAAAGCCCAGGATAAAACCTGCGTAAATTAACAATCCTGCCTGATTAATCTTGCGACAGGCTTCTATTAGCGGGTTACGGGTATTTTGCAACTTGCGAGTGGTTTGCAGGCTATCAGTATCTGGCGTTTCGATACCAAGAAAGACGGCGTAGAACCCTGCTTCTTGCATGAGTTGTAGCAGTTCATCATCCTCTGCTAAGTTGACCGAGGCTTCAGTAATGAATGTGAAGGGATAGCTGCGTTGCTTCATCCAAGGAATCAATTCTCGTAGGAACCGTTTGACATTGCGCTGATTCCCAATAAAATTGTCATCGACGATGAAAAGCGACCCCCGCCAGCCTAAGTCGTAGAGATTTTGCAACTCTGCTAAGGTCTGACTTGGTTCCTTAGTGCGCGGTTTACGACCATAAAGCGTGATAATGTCACAGAATTCGCAGTTGAAGGGGCAGCCGCGAGAAAACTGAATCGCCATCATGAAGTAGGCATCCCGCTGGAGCAGATCGAAGCGGGGAATCGGGCTAGTGGTAACGTCAGGCTTCTCGGTAGCGCGAAATATTCCTTGTTCTTGACCTTGGGAGAGTGCTTCTAGAAATTGCGGGATAGTTAGCTCGCCTTCATCCAATACCAGGTAATGCGCTCCAGAGGCGAGGGCATCTTGAGGGACTGAAGTTGGATATGGTCCCCCCACTGCCACCTTCTTGCCCAACCGTACAGCTTTTTGAATCAGGGCATGGAAGTCCGGTTTCTGAACCAGCATGGCAGAAAGAATAACCATGTCGCACCACTGCCAATCGCCATCTGTTTCCTGGTTTACATTGCGGTCATAAAACCTAATTTCCCAATCCTTTGGCAGCATTGCCGCAACTGTAATAATTCCCAATGGCGGAATGACTGCTTTGAGTCCAGCCATTTCCATACAGCGATCGTAAGACCAGAAAGACTGGGGAAAACAAGGGTAGAGCAAGAGTGCCTTCATATACGAAGTTTCCTCGTATGGACTGGATTTTAAGTGTGAAGAAGCGCGATCGCATCAGTGATGTCTACTTCTGATGGGAATAGGAAAGCCTCTGACACTACAATCAATAATGGTTTCAGATACTTGCTTTAGATTAACGTAAGTGCAACTTCTACCTGCTACACTTAGCATTTTACTGGAATCAAGCCCAAGTTCAGCAGGCAACGAAGAATTTTTTTCTATTTCACAATTGCAGGGCATTGTCTTGGGCAAATAAAGTCACAGCCAGCTGGAAAATGCGCTCGTTTCCATCAAATAGTCAAGCCGATCTCTCACCCAGGTGATGCCATATACCTAGTGGAGTAGACAGCGACCAATCCGCCGCCAAGCGTCTGCGGAAGAGAATTGCCCCTAAATTAGCGCACAGGCAAATACTGCCTAAGCATAATAAAATGTATGTAGGAGCCATGACCATCCCAACCAGGAACCAAGTAAATACGTGTAGCATCATCGCTAAAGCAAAGATACTAGCAATTCCAGCGGCTTGCCACACCTGAGCAGCTGGGCGATGCAGCACCGCAAAGATTCCTGTTAACGATGTAGCAACCAGATTGGCTGGAATCAGAAATGCACAAATGCCAATGCAGTAGTGCCTGGAAAACTCAGCTAATGTATTGAAGTCGAACATTAATTCTCCTAAGTGAAGCTGTCAAATCTTAGACAGGGCTTCGACATATATCTCAAATCATAGTGGGATTTTGAAAGGTTCGCATCCCTAAATAGAACGACGTAAGGCTTGAAAAATAGCATTAGTCTCTTCAACAAGCCAAGATTCGAGTGCGCGTTATGAGGCTGTTGGTGGTAGAACAATTTTTCGAGCTAACCCCATTTGCTTCAGGAGCAGAATTGTCCACCAGGTCAGATCGATTTCCCACCACTTCCAACCCGCTTTTGCCACGTTGGGATAGGCATGATGGTTGTTGTGCCAGCCTTCCCCGTAGGTGAGAATTGCTGCCCACCACAGATTACGAGAATTATCATCGGAGTCATGGCTGCGGTAGCCAGTGAT
>NZ_JBOFLP010000030.1:0-3519 GCF_051657925.1 Chroococcidiopsis sp. | reverse complement strand
AAATCTTAGACAGAGCTTCGACATATATCTCAAATAATAGTGGGATTTGGAAAGGTTCGCATCCGTCAATAGAACAACGTAAGGCTGGAAAAACAGCACTAGCCTCTTCAACAAGCCAAGCTTCGGTCGCGAGTGATTAGGCTGTTGGTGGTAGGATAATTTTTCGAGCTAACCCCATTTGCTTCAGGATCAGAATTGTCCACCAGGTCGGATCGATTTCCCACCACTTCCAACCTGCTTTCGCCACGTTGGGATAGGCATGATGGTTGTTGTGCCAGCCTTCCCCGTAGGTGAGAATTGCTGCCCACCACAGATTACGAGAATTATCATCGGAGTCATGGCTGCGGTAGCCAGTGATGTGACTTGCAGAGTTGATCAGCCAGGTACTGTGCCAAAGTAACACTGCTCTGAGGAATAGTCCATAGATAACGAATGACCAACCCCCAAGCAGGTATAGTCCAACTCCGAGTGGGATTTGCAGCAGCAGATAGTAGCGATCGAGCCAACGGTAGAACCCATCTTTTGCTAAATCCGGTGCAAATTTCCGGTTGGATTCGTACTCAAAAAATTCTGGACGTTTGTACAGTAGCCAACCCATGTGGCTCCACCAGAAACCCCGTTTTGCAGAGTAGGGATCTTTGTCAATGTCTTCAGTGTATGTGTGATGCCTGCGATGCCCCGCGACCCAAAAGAGTGGACCACCTTGCAATGCTAGCGAACCGATCAGGGCGATCGCGTATTCCAATCCCTTCGGCACTTGCAAACTACGATGAGTCAGCAATCGATGATACCCCAAGCAAATTCCAATGCTGCCAAATAACCAGTGGAGGAAGACTGCTACCCCCAATGCCGACCAGGAGAAAAACCAGGGTGCTAATAAAGCTATAGCATGAACTGCTGCAAAAAACGTTATGCTCGTCCAATTCAATACGAGCGGCTGACCGTTCCCGCGGTCAGTTTCAACCATATTCGTCATGAAGACCTTACTTATTACTTATATTCTTATCCTATCCAAGTGTTTTATCGCTCGTGTCCGCCTAGAGTTTGAAGTAGCTGTACTGCTAAAGTAGAGAACTACAAATTATTAGAAGGTTAAGTCAAATACAAACTATCTTCACAACTTCAAGCTGTTGAGCGTGGCGACAACTACAGCAGGTCTCAGAGCTTGAGCTGGTTGGTCATTGCGATCTCTATATAGTGGTGGATAAACTAGCATTTCTTGGTAACAGTGACTACAACGCCAGTAAATTCCTTTTAAATCTATATGACGGAGCAAAATGTATGAACAACAAGGGCATGTAGACTTCCTCAATCTAGATTGCCCAGCATACACGGCTAGATTCTCTCGGCTGTTTTCAGTTGTATAAGGAGCTAGTGATTGAAGAGACTTATTTAATAAAACTTGCATTTTTCCAACCTATGTTTATTAATATTCGATTTAATTTTTACTGGGATCGCAGCAATCTATAGTTGAATCCATAGCTCTTATCTGCACTTCAAGTTTAAAATCTTTCGATTAAGCCTTTAACTATGTCTTTTTTCGGAAGTGACTGCGAGCGTAATTCTGAAGCCACAAAGTGGGCAGAGTCAGATGAGACAATTAGTAGGAATTAAAATAAAGATCGTTTGAATCTCGCGGGAGTAGAAACCTACTCGCAACAGTACGCATGTCCCATTTTTTACTGCGCTGCTGCGTTCTTGTAGATTAAGCGGCTAGAGAAACCAAAAAAGCAATTGCTTCCCGCTGAAAATCTTTTCTACAAGCGGCTCAACGAAACGTCTTTTAACTCAATCCTAGCTCTATTCACTGTGAGGATACGACCCATCCATTCAATGCCTCTTAGCATCTGAACTGCCGATATTTCTTCAGCACATGTTTCCATTTCTACTACAGCAAATCCTTTGTTCTTGCCAGTTTTATGATTTGTAGGTACATGAACTTCTTTCACAGTTCCATACTCTAAAAATATCCGCTTAAGGTCGTCTTCTTCGACCTCAGAAGATAGATTTTCTATATAAATTGACATACAATACCTCCCAAACCTATTAGGTGTAGAGCTTTAGATTCGGGAAGATGTCTATGGCAGAGTGTCTAATGCTTAGTCACGTAGCCGAAAATAATTCTCGTTAATTTAATCTTAGCATAAAATACTCGCTCGCGCTTAAAGAACGAACTTCTTGATGCGTCTGGAAATTGTCTGCACATCAGCTCTGCCAGTATACAAGCGACAAAATCTGAAGCGAAACCTAAAGACGTAGTATAAGTGCCATCTTTTGAGTTACAAGCATATTAATTTACGAGGTTGCGATCGACTTACCTTACTTAAAGATTTAAATCGAGGTGATAATTATAAGCATCAAGCTACAAGTTTTTTAACTATTAATTATTGATTGATAATGTTTCTTTCAATGCTAACGCAGCAGCTTTTTCAGCAGCTTTTTAACTTCCTCAAACTCGCCTTTAATAATTAATACAAAGCTTCTACCTTTTGTCGGAAGGCAATTAAGGCGTGCTTGCCATGATGCTCTTTAAGTGCCAAGAAAATAGTATCTGACACTTCTGGCGACACAATTGTCTTGATTTCAATATTAGTGTTGTAGCCTGCCATGTCTCCCAAGCGTCTGCCGTGACCACCCTCACCCTGCACTTGAATAATAGTGTAGCCACTAACATTGTGGCTTTTCAGTAATTGGACAATGCTATCTTTGAGTACCGTTTCACCGATAATAGTAACTAGGACGGCGGATTGGGTTGGGGTGGCTTCAGGTGACATATAAAACTCCACTTTAGTATTAGGTTCTACTCTGTGTCATTTAACCAATTTTATCCGACCAGAGCAACCAAAGCTTAAATCGCTCGGCAGAATTCCGATCGGAGTTATGTTACATAGACCTAAAATACTTAAATCGAGCGGCAAAAGTCCTCGCTCTACTGCATAGCACCGATTAAGTAGTCGAAGTAAGCACCAGCTTCGCCAGCGTCTTCTCCAGACATCATCGTGCTGGTGACATTCTTCATGGCTCGGACGCTCTCGACGACAGCTTCGATAGGAGTCCCCAGAGATCTGTACATTTGGCGGACACCAATTACCCCAATTTCTTCAATCGGCGTAGCATCACCAGCCACAATAGCGTATGTAATCAAACGTAGATAGTAATCCATGTCCCGCAAACAGGTTGCAGTCATTTCCCGACCGTAGGCGTTGCCTCCAGGAGAAACGATGTCCGGTCGCCTTTGAAACAGTTGACTTCCAGCTTGTTTGATAATGCCTTCTCGATTAGCTGTCAGCGCTTGAGCAAGGCGCAGGCGGCGATCGCCACTCTGGGCTAAGATCTTAATCTGCTCTAGTTCGCCAGGGGTAGGATAGCGAGTTTCTGCGTCTGCGTTAACAATCAACTTCTTGACAATACTCATGAATGGATTCCTTTAAAGAAATGAGAGCGAATTTATTCAAACTATCGCGATTCAATGTAAATATTGGTCTAAACTTTTTGTTGACTTAAACCTAATATAGCGAT
>NZ_JBOFLP010000029.1:0-9672 GCF_051657925.1 Chroococcidiopsis sp. | reverse complement strand
ACAATACCCAGCACATCTCCTTCCAAACCTTTAATGTCAAAGGGTTGGTTGCGGTGTTCTGGGTGATGGTATACGATAACGGATTCTTTAACACGAACGCGATCGCCAACTTTCATAACCTTTGAACCTAGTGTTTCCTCTCCACAGACTTGCACCACTGCTCGTCCTCTGTATCAGCGCTTACTTGTCACAATCTTTTATCTTTGCATAAGATCGTCCCCTAAGTTTCAGTTGTCAGTTATCAGTTATGAGGGAGCAGGGAGCAGGGAGCAGGGAGCAGGGAGCAGGGAACAGGGAACAGTTGACAATTGTTTTTTTCCCCACACTCCCCACACTCCCCACACCCTACACCCTACACCCCACACCCTACACCCCACACCCTACACCCCACACCCTATTTACTAGCCACCAGCCACTAGCAACTCTCCCGACTCCCGACTTACGACTTCTAAGTGACGATGAGGAGTAGAAAAGAGTAAAACTTAAGATAGACAGCGCAAAATGTAAAAAATGTCAATTAATCTTGTCTGGCTGTGGTTGCTTATCGGTATCGCTCTGTGTGCGATCGAACTCGTGCTACCTACAGCCTTTGTAAGCTTCACAATGGGAGTTAGTGCCGTTGTCGTTGCCATAGCAGTGCCAATTTTGCCTCATCTAGGCTTGCAAGTCGTCGTATGGCTTGCCTTATCCACGGCTTGTGTCTTGCTGTCGCGACGCTTAATCTCAGTGCCTCAGCGACACTCTAAAATTCGAGATGCTACAGTAGCGGAGACTTTGACCGAAATTACTGCGGGTAAAGAGGGACGGGTGTTGTATGAAGGGAATTCTTGGCGGGCAAAATGTGCTGACGAAAAGCTCAGCATACTTCCACAACAAAAAGTTTATGTCGTCAGTCGAGAGGGAACTACGTTGATCGTGATGCCAGAAAATTTATTAAGAGGATAGAGAAAATTGAGAATCGATCGCTCCCCTACTCCCTGCTCCCTGCTCCCTGCTCCCTGCTCCCTGCTCCCTAATAACTGATAACTGATGTTATGGAACAATTATTTTTACTTATAGTACTAGCATTGGGTGGTGGTTCTACCCTAGCTAGCTCCGTCAAAATCATCAATCAAGGCAATGAAGCTTTGGTAGAGAGATTTGGTAGTTACCATAAAAAACTGCAACCAGGGCTAAATATTGTCGTTCCCGTTCTCGATCGCATTGTCTTTCGCGAAACAATTCGGGAAAAAGTTTTAGATATTCCACCGCAAAAATGCATCACCCGCGACAACGTGGGAATTGAAGTCGATGCTGTGGTTTACTGGCGCATTGTCGATATGGAAAAAGCTTGGTACAAGGTAGAAAATCTCCAGTCGGCAATGGTGAATTTGGTGCTGACGCAAATTCGGGCGGAAATGGGACAACTGGAGTTGGATCAAACCTTTACTGCGCGAACGCAAATCAACGAAATTTTGCTACAGGATTTAGACATCGCTACCGATCCTTGGGGCGTGAAAGTGACGCGAGTGGAATTGCGCGATATTATTCCTTCCAAAGCGGTGCAAGAGTCGATGGAACTGCAAATGGCAGCAGAACGCCGCAAACGAGCCTCAATTTTGACTTCTGAAGGCGATCGCGAATCGGCAGTTAATAGTGCCAAAGGAAAAGCGGAAGCGCAGGTACTCGAAGCTGAAGCCCAACAAAAAGCCACAATTCTGCAAGCCGAGGCGCAACAGAAGACGATTATCATGCAGGCGCAAGCCGAACGCCAACAACAAGTTTTGCAGGCACAAGCTACCTCGGAAGCACTGCAAATTATTGCCAAAATTCTGCAAACAGAACCGCACGCTGCCGAAGCTTTACAATTTTTAATCGCCCAACACTATTTAGACATGGGCAAGCAAATCGGTAGCAGCGACAGCAGCAAAGTTATGTTCATGGACCCCCGCAGCATTCCTGGGACGATCGAGGGTATGCGTTCTATGATCGGTGACCAGTGAAGAATGGGGTGTGGGGTGTGGGGTGTGGAGAATTTTGAATTGTCTTGCTCCCTCAACCTCCTCAGCTCTCTTGCAATGCCTCAGCCTGACACCGATCGCACAAGCCGAAAAACTCTAGGGTGTGGTAGAAAATTTTGAATTTGTGCGATTTATTCAGCTGGGTTTCTAATTCGTGGACGGGACATTGATGGATCGGAATTGATTTGCCACATTGCAGGCAAGTCAAGTGATGTTTATCTTGCTGGACGCAACTGTAGAGGGACTCGCCAGAGGCTAGCGTTCTGACTTGCACGACTCCTTCTAGTTTCAATGCTTCTAAAGCGCGATAAACTGTAGCTAGACCGATGCTTTGATTGCGATTGCGAAGTTCTACGTAAATATCTTGGGCAGATATAGACTTATTTGAGTTTTTTAGTAAATGCAGGATTCGTTCTTGACTGCGAGTACGTTCAGCTTTCTCGGCTTTCATAGACAGTATCTGAGTTTGATGACTGAAGAGACGATCGCACTTCTCTTGCTTTCTAAACTAGCTCAAAGCGAATACTGTTTATTCCGTCAAGCTGTCTCCAGAAGGAGTTATTATAGCCTTTGTGGGATTGGGAATCAAGTCAAGTGTTACGAAAGTATTTAGCTCGCATATATGTCACCCTGCGACCCTCTGTCCTCGACCCAGCAGGAACAGCCGTCCAGTCTGGTTTGAGTCATATGGGTTACGATAACGTGGAACATGTCAGAATTGGCAAGTATATCGAGTTGCAACTGACGGCAGTAGATGAAAAAACAGCCACAGAACAGCTGAATCGGATGTGCGATCGCCTCCTGGCTAATCCGACGATTGAAAATTATCGCTTCGATTTAAAAGAAGTTGCTGTAGAGATGGGAGCATCGACGTGAAGTTCGGAATTGTGGTTTTTCCTGGCTCGAATTGCGATCGCGATGTTGCCTACGTGACTCGCGACATCCTCAAGCAGCCAACACGCATGGTTTGGCACGAAGACACCGATTTAACGGATCTCGATGTTGTTGTCGTACCTGGAGGTTTCAGCTACGGTGATTATCTGCGTTGTGGTGCGATCGCCAAGTTTTCTCCCGTGATGCAGCAAGCGATCGCTCACGCCCAACAAGGTAAATTCGTGTTGGGAATTTGCAATGGATTTCAGATTTTGACTGAAGCGGGTTTGTTACCTGGTGCTTTAGTCCGAAACCGCGATTTACATTTCATTTGCGATCGCGTGGAATTAAAAGTAGAGCGTACCGATTTACCCTGGACGCAAGCCTATTCAGAAGGAGAAGTTATCAATATTCCGATTGCGCACGGAGAAGGGCGATTCTATGCCGATAAACAAACTTTAGAGGAAATTGAGGCAAATAATCAAGTCCTATTTCGCTATGCCGGCGACAATCCTAACGGCTCTGTTAATAACATTGCTGGAATTTGTAACCGTCAAGGCAACGTCTTAGGCATGATGCCGCATCCCGAACGTGCTTCCGACCCAATTTTAGGCGGAACGGATGGTTTGAAATTGTTTCAGGGATTGTTAGAACGAGTAGCTGCTATTGTATAGCCGCTCGATCGCTAAATTATTCAGCTATTGTTGATTTTTTTGACAGTCAGCAGAGAAGTCTATGCACAATGAATTTACTGCAATTATCGAGCCAGATGAAAACTGGTTTGTAGGATACTGCTTAGAGATTCCTGGTGCTAACGGTCAAGGTCACACAATTGAAGAGTGTAAAAAAAGTTTAGCCGAAGCTATCAGTTTGATTTTAGTAGATCGCAGAGAAGATGCTTTAGAAGGTGTATCTAAGAATGCTATTCGTGAAGTCATTACAGTAGAATGAAATGCGGAGACTTACTAAGACATCTTCAGCAATATGGCTGCTATCTGAAACGAGAAGGAGCTGCTCATTCCTTATGGCATAATCCTCAAACTGGACAAGTAGAAGCATTACCAAGACATACAGAAATACCAAATCGATTGCCAAAAAAAATTTGTTGTGGCTTGTCTGTTCCTGAAATTTAAACGTCTTAATCTAGATAGAGCAACTGAACCTGCACGTTTGTATTTGGACCAGCAATTAAAACAGCTGCATCGTTAAATTTAGGTGCGGCTGTACGAATTTCTGGATTTCTCGAAAATCCATATCCTTCAATTGGCATTCCTATATCGTTCCGATTGAGCGTTCCATCTCCATTAGTATCGTGAATGATGGCAACAGCGTAATTTCCAGCTTTGAGATTCCTAAAATTCACTGTTAGGGGAACAGCAGTAATCTTATTACACTGACGCTGTACGACATTTTTTCTATTATTGGGAAAACCTTGACTGCTGGCAAATAAACTGACGCAAGCTTGCCCTTTACGATTTCTAAAACCGTTAATTTCTACAGTTAAATTCCCAGATAAATTATTATTAGCATTTGCTCTAATCTTAGAAACATCGAGCGCAATTCCAAAAACTGATAATAACAGACAAGCTTTCAATATTTGAGCCTTCTGGTAAAATTTTCTCTTCATCTGCGATCGCCTAAGTTTAATATTTTTCATAAATATTGATATAATTCATTAAATGGCAGAAAATCATATTCAAGCTAATAGAGCTGAGCTTAAAATATATGATAGGCGAACTCTCCACAACTGTACCCGATTATCATGAGATCCTGTCAAAAGTAGCGATCGCGGCTCAAAAAGGAAATCGCGATGCCGAAGGCGGAACGCTAAGTCGCGACCATCGCCCTGCTGCTAAAGTAGTTGTTAGCGCCCTATTACAAGCCGAAAGAGCAGCCAAACAGCAACGCTTAGTATACCCCCTCGAATCTCTCCTGGGTGATTGGCGGCTTTACTTTACAGCACCACGTAACGCCAAATTACAAAATGGTGTGGCTCAAGGAAATGGCTTTTACATTCCTCAAATTGCGCCAGCGCAGATTTCCTTTCATGCAAAGGAACGGCTAGAAATTAACAATCAAATTCAATTTGGTTCCTTACTATTCAAACTTACTGGTCCAGCGCGGTATTTAAGTAAGAAAAATTTACTTGCCTTTGACTTCACCCAAATGCAACTGTGTTTATTTAATCGTACAGTTTATCAGGGCAAGTTTAATAGTGGTAAAAGCTCGGGAAATTTTGAGGAAAAGCCTATTTCTAAACTACCCTTTTTTGCCTTTTTCTTAATTACTGAGGATTGTATTGCCGCTCGCGGTCGTGGTGGTGGATTAGCAATTTGGGTTAAACAAATTACGGAGAACAAATAGCAATTTACGAAATAATTGTTTTCAGGTCAAGTACAAATCCAGGCAAAACATCTTCTCCTGACAAAGTTGTAGGATTTTCTACTATTTCTACATCCTGGCTTGAATTTGAAATGATAACTCAATATTGCGATTACTTGTTTCCCCTCCAGTTAGCGAGATAATCGAGATCTTTCCGTTAGCTGTACGCTCAAAATGCAAATCGCTGTTGAGCTGACACAACAGGAAGAATTGCTCGTCCGTCAATTCCATGTGTAGCTTGAGGGGAGAAGGTAAAGCAAGTACAGTCTCATTCATAAACTACTGACAGCGTGAGTATATTCTTTAATTTAGTATAAGCAAGAGTAGGTTCATTTTATAACAAATGTAAATAAATTAAGATACAGTTCTACCAGGATAAATTTGCTTGGAATCCTTGGGAATATAAATCAAACCAAGTACCTGTAGGCGATATGTCAAATGAGAGATTGTGACACCAAGCTCATCTTTCATAGCGTAAAGATGTCTCCACTTAGTTAAATCGCGTCCCCGTTTTACATCTTCTATTTTAAATAAAGGCATTAATAAACAACTAGCAAAATACTGTGCTTGTCGTTCAATTCCTTGTTGTGTGTTAACACTACGGCAGAGAAAAGGCTCGACATTGGTTTCAACACCAGAATCTTGCAGTTCTACAAATTTAGAAATTGCATTTTGGTCAATGTGCAGTTCCCAATGTCCAATTTCGTGAGCAATTGAAGATTCTTCAAACCCCCTAGGCAGATTTAAGCTACTTTCATTCATGATAATTTTACGTTCTGTAGGTAAAATCATAGCCGCGATCGCACCTTGCTCATCAGGTGCTATTTCGCCGCAATCCATGTCTAAACCAAGAGATTCAGCTAAGTGTCCCGCATCAAGCGGAAATTTTAGCGGACGCTTACGCTTTGCTTGCACGCGCTGAAGTACATCCATGGCTCGATGCTCGATTTCATCTTTGGACATGGACTGATAGGGTTTGATAACCTTCAATTTGATTTCTCCTAATCTCGGTTTGTTGTATCTCTCAATAGTTTCTGAGCAAATTCAGGTTCGTCTCGCATTCGGCGTAACAAGACAGGCATTTGCTTGTACTTTCTAACCAGTTCCTCAAAAACTTTTGTATCGTCTGGTGTAATGCGACCAGCTAGATGTCTCAGTTCTTCTTCTTGCAAGTCTAAATGCAGAGATAATTTACGAATGACATCTTCACTGGGGGGATAGCCAGCATGGTCGTTTTCTAGTTTTGATAAGTAAGTGTAATCTACCCCAATTAACTTAGCTAACTCGCGCTGACTAAATTCTTTGACTTTGCGGGATTGACGAATAACTTTGCCAAAAGTTTGACTCATTTTTTTCTTCCCCTACATGTATATCTTGACAGAGTTGATTAAATTGGTCAATATGGTCATATTAAACAATTTCTTTAAGTATACAGCATTTTACATATCTAAAACCTGCGTATTCTGTTAGTTACAACATGAGGAATTAAGCTATGCCAAAAACTTGGGAGTTTGCTAGTTATAATTTGCTATCTCTGTTTTCTCCAGCAGTCGGTTTAGAGCATCTACACTGCGATATGAAAAGGGGATTCACTAAGGCAAAAAAGCGAGAACCTCAAGTTGCAGAACTCTTGCAAAGAGATAATACACATCAACGAATTGGCATTTTGGCACAGAAGGGAGTTTATGAATTTCATCAAGACTCTTTAAGTTTGTGTAAACAAGATGCTGTCAAACAAATAGCAGAAGTTTTAAACTTGACTCAAGAAATAGAAACAGTTCAGACAAAAGTTATTCAAATTCTAGATAATTATTATAGTAATCCTTTTCTGGTCGGTAAGAAAGTTATTAAACTCAGTCGAGGTGACGAGGGTTTTCCAGAACCGATTTCGATCCAGCAAGGAAATTACGCATTTAACTTATATGCCGCAATGGACTGTGTTTTGCAAGAAGAAGATGGAACACTGCATATAGTAGACTTTAAAACTGGAAAATCTGATTTCGATCGCCGACAGGCATATATTTATTTACTAGCTGCTAGCTACATCTACCCAAAACAAAAAGCTGTTGCTTCATTTTATAACTTGGAAAACTGCAAGCAGTCAGATCGAATTACTGCATCACCTAATATACTCAGATCGTTTCAGATAGAACTATCATCTATCTCTCAACGACATCAAAAAGATTTATATCGCTATCGTAGTCACTCTCATGATTTCAATCGAATTTTTCCACCAAATCCAGGCATAAGCTGCCGTTATTGTGCTTTTAACTCTATTTGTAAATTTGCTATTACTAAGACTGCTGCATGATTAATGTTATTCAAGAATCTCGTCAAGTTGTATCAAATCCCACTTTTTTAAGTGAGATTTCACTTCTAGAAATTACTCCGAAAAATTTTCTTTGTTTTCGGTTATCTCCAGAGATCGATCGAAAAGTTGGTAATAGCTTTAGTTGGCGATTCAGTCAAAAATTTCCTGATGCAGTTGTTATTTGGCATAATAAATTTTTTTGGGTTCTAGCCAAACCCGCTCGAACAATGCCAAGTCAAGAACAATGGCGAGAGAAACTTCTAGAAATTTGTGAAGACTTAAAAAAAGATATTGGCGATCGCTCTTATTCAATCCAATGGGTACGCCAGCCACAGATTTCACCTGAGATTCTTTCACAGTTAGCAGTGAGAGTATTAAAAATAAATTGCCGTTTTTCATCTCCAGTTGTAGTATCAGTAAACCAAGTAGAAGTCGAACGAGAAATAAAATTTTGGGCGGAAACTGTTGAAATTCGAGAGTTGCTTCAGCCAGCCTTAACGATTACCGTCCATAGTAGTTTCGTCTACCAAGGTAATCTAGAAGAATTTTACAATAATCATCCCTATCGGCAGAATCCAGAACAACTATTAGTTGGCTTAAAAGTGCGAGATATTGAGCATAATAGTTTTGCAACCATCACTGACATTGTAGGTACTATTGCCGAGCATAAACAAAAATTGCTAGAGGATGCAACTGGCGCTATTAGTAAACAAGCATTGGAAGCAGCACCGGAAGATCAACCAGTTGTTGCCGTACAGTTTGGTAAAAATCGACAACCTTTTTACTATGCAATGGCAGCTTTACTTCCTTGCGTAACGGCGGAAACTGCTAAAAAATTTGATGTAGACTACGGCAAGTTGCTATCTGCAACTAAAATTCCTTATGTAGAACGAAAAGAACTCTTAGCTTCATACAAGCAAGAAGCTGAAAAAACTTTAGCGGCTTATGGATTTCAACTGAAGCTGAGTGTAAATAGTCGTAGGTATCCTGAATTATTCTTTTTTCCATCAGCTAAGCTATCAGAAACAAAACTGGTGTTTGGAAAAAATCAGACTGGAGTTCAAGGTCAAATTTTATCCGGTTTGTCTAGAGGTGGCGTGTATCGCCGTCATGAAGATTTTAGCGATCCGTCAAGACCAATTCGCCTTGCTGCATTGAAGCTTTGCGATTATTCAAGTCCTCTGCTTAAAGAAGTGCGGCAAAGACTCAAACGTTATGGTTTTGAAAGCCTGCTTCCTAGTGAGAATAAAAAGGCTTTATCCATAGACAATTTATCAGGAGTTGAAGCTAGAGCTAAAGCTGAGGAAGCCATCGATGAATTGATGGTAAATCACCCCGATGTAGTTTTGACATTTTTACCAACTAGCGATCGCCATAGCGACGATACAGAAGGAGGTAGCCTGTATTCTTGGATTTACTCGCGCTTGCTCAGACGCGGAATTGCCAGTCAAGTTATTTACGAAGATACCTTGAACAGCGTTCAAACTCAACATCTATTGAATCAGGTTATTCCAGGCATTCTAGCTAAGCTAGGTAACTTGCCTTTTGTGTTAGCTGAACCATTAACAATTGCCGATTATTTCATCGGCTTGGATATTTCCAGAGGTGCAAAGAAAAAAGGTTCTGGAACTATGAATGCTTGCGCTAGCGTGCGTCTCTATGGCAGACAAGGAGAATTTATTCGCTATCGACTAGAAGATGCTTTGATTGAAGGGGAAGAAATTCCCCAAAGAATTTTAGAAAGCTTTCTTCCCGCAGCTCAACTGAGAAGTAAAATCGTACTAATTTACCGCGATGGACGCTTTTGCGGTGATGAAGTGCAACATTTAACAGAACGAGCCAAAGCAATTGGTTCTGAGTTTATCCTAGTTGAGTGCTACAAGTCTGGTATTCCTCGGCTGTACAACTGGGAAGAAGAAGTTATTAAAGCACCAACGCCAGGATTAGCACTGCGCTTATCGGCGCGGGAAGTTATTTTAGTCACGACAGAACTGAATTCGGCGAAAATGGGTTTACCCCTACCTCTACGCTTGAGAATTCACGAGCAAGGACATCAAGTATCGTTAGAAAGTTTAGTAGAAGCAACTTTAAAGCTCACCTTACTGC